>JAJNBN010000296.1 GCA_021156225.1 Verrucomicrobiota bacterium
ATTGGCAGGTGGATCAGACCCTGCTGCTATCACACCCAGGCTGCCTGCTTTCCTGCTATCGTTCCTATGACACGATGCTGGACCGCATTGCGGAAGCTGTCGAAACTCAACCCGTGACGGTGCTGGTGACTCATTGGTGGGAATACTTCCGGAACAACACTTCTAACGATCGATTCATCGAAGTCCTCCATCAGACGGCCGCCTATCTAGCCAGCCGGAATGATGTGAAGGTGATCTCTTTCGCCGAGCTTGCCAAGAGCAAGCCTGCGTTACACTAGAGCTTCTCTTTTCTGAAACAAACTCATCGAAACTGAAGGAGACTAAGTTTTGTTTAATTGAACGTTTCCTCCTTCTCCCCTTGGAGGGGAGAAGGATGAGCGTTTCCAAAAACAACGTGTTGCAGCAGCTTCCTGAAGGACTTTACGCAGCCGCTGTTGCCGGCACTGCCACCGGCGGCTGGACTTTCACCACCCGTCCACTATTGGCTGCCTGAGCCGCGAGGGCATCGCGCTCCATCAGCTTGTAAACATGCGGGATGGCGGTGATATCTTCCGGGATCTCATCCTGGTTGGTGAACAGGGAGGCAAAGCTGTGTTTGTCGGCCGGATGATAACCGTGCATGGCGCGAATGGGCCGTTCGCCCATATGGCTGGGTACGATCAAGACCCCCTCCTCTACCAGAAAGATCAGCTCGCCGAACTGATGGTCGGGGAAATAAGTGCCCAGTTCCTGCAGCTCCGCGTTCGCGAGAATCCGGCCTTGCGGAACTTCCAAGAGAGCATTGGTGATGAACCGTTTTGCCTGATCGTTGAAGAACCAGAACCTCGCCATGGTGGAATCATAAACCACCGCGTAGTCCTGCTCCATCTTGACGGGCAGCTTGTTGATCACCGCTTGCAGATCGAGATGTTTGTCGCAATTTGCCATGCCGTGATCGCTGAAAACGTAGAGGCGCACTTCATCATAGTTTTCCTCCGCCACCTTCATCAGCTTATCCACCCAGAGCTCGTAGCCACGCAATTTTTCCGGGACTTGCGGTGAGTTATTGCCCACCTGATGCATGAGTCCATCGAGAGCAGGCCAGTAGAGGAAAGCAAAATCGATGCTCTGCTTTTTGATATCACCAAGCAGGTCTTCCAGATTTTCCTGCTCGGTCTTCGCCGGCTGGCTCACATGGTAGGAGATGCCCTGCTCTTGCAGGAAATCAAAAATATTCGCCCCCTGGTTCATCCCTTTCGGTTGCAACGGACTTTTCTTTTCCGTGAAATCAAAAAGGGAGATGTAACTGAATGGGATGTTGTAGAGGTCGAAATAGCCTTTGAAATCCAGCTTCCACTTCACCAGCTTGCTCAACCAACGGCGAAAGATGCGTCGGCTGGTGACCGCCTTTGGCAGCCAGCTTAGCGGCCGGAGAAACTTGAAGGGCGAGTTCACCGGATCATAAACGAAGTAACACCAGTTCCGGTGCAGCGAAGGCCACGCACCCGAAAGAATTGAGGGAATGCACGCTGAGCTGTAGCCGAACACAGAAGTGAGCGGTTTGCGGGTCGGGGCGTGGAGGCGCAGGAATGGATCGTTGCGCACAATCTCCCAGCCGCATGCATCGATGAATACGAACAAAGGCAGTATCTTTTTCATTGGTGTCTCCCGCTGTGTGTTGTGGGTATTTTTAGGATCAGGTCGTCTCGTGAACCACCGGGCGTTTCACGATCTCGAAGATGCGGTGCATGCGGGTCAGCTCCAGGATCTGCTGGACTGATGGCTGGGGATTCAGGAGCCGCAAAGGCACCTCACCATGCCGGTTGCAGGCTGTCTTGTGCACCATAAGCAATGCGCCGAGGCCGTGGCTGTCCAGGAAGCTCGTATCCGAGAAATCCACTTCGATGGCTTTCAATTCGGGCGACATGGCGGCCTGCATCTCTTCCTGAAAAAGATCCGCATTCGCCGCCCCGAGTTGTTCGATCTGGCAGGCATTCAGGGTGCCGTCTAGTTGTAATATCTTCATACGTCTAAATTCTCTTTAGCTCTGGCCATCCAGTTCGGCATACCGGACGGGAACCGGCATGACGTCCTTGACCGTTGAGCGGATTGCATTGAGCGGGCGGCCGATCACGACCGCATAAAGGATGGAGGCATCCATCTGTTCATCAGCCCGGATGGCGTAGAAACAAGCATGAGCGCGGGCTTTTTCATCGAAGCGTTCCACCCCGACAGCAGCGTCAGCGAGGGAAATGACGCCCGTCGGAACGGACAGCCACAACTTTTCGTAATCATGCTTCAGCTCGGCGGCATCCTCAGGGCTTAACGGGCGATTGCCCACGAGGGCGAAGCGTCCGCAAACCGCTTCCCAGAGTTGTGGCCAGCGCCGAATCCAGCCGTAACGGCTCGGCACTTCGCAGTAAGTCATGGTGGCGCCGGCCTTGTCTGAATGTGACAGACAGGGTTTCACCGCCGTCTTTACCCGCAGATAGGCGCGCCCATTTAGCATGGAGCGGATCATGGCCAAGATGGCAAATGGAGCAATGGCGACCAGCAAGGCAGCGGCGGCCACGCGTCCGATAAAAGTTGTTCTCGGTGTACGCAGCGGCTCTTCATTCAGGGGACTCAACAGAAACTCATCCGGAACCCGGGCTGAAATTCCGTCGGGAATGTGCGTCAACATATCGCCCCAAGCCACCGAATTGCTGATCTCCGTGAACTCCCCAACCAGGGTATCGGAAAGGACGACACTATGAGCCACTTCGGCCTCCTTCTCCACGCAGACACCATCTTCAATGATGGCGAAGGGACCGACAACAGCGCCCTCTTCAATCGTTACATCACGGCCGATCCAGCACGGAGCAACCAAGCGGGCTTCTGGAGAAATCGCATCATGCAGACTGGTCCAAATGCCCGGCTTAATTTCATGGACTCCGATTCTGGTGTCACTGTTCATTTCCTGCATCAATCCGGAAAGCGCGGAGAACCATGAGTTGTAGCTATCAAATAATTTCTGGGCGGGAAGCTGCGGCAAATACTCCATCAATACCACGCATTGTGCCCCTGTGCCGTTTGCTACGAGCGCTCTGGCATCCGTTTCATTGATCTCGTGAGTGACGGGCAGCACTTCAGTCTTAACCCCCCAGCGCTCCCCAGCGCCGACATGTTGCCGCACCTTTTCAGGCCGGTCTGCCGCCAGAATGGTGGCTTCAGAGAATCCGCGGGCGGCCAGATGTTCCATCCAGTAATCCACCAGATTTTTTCCCAGCATCGGAACCAGCACCAGAGGCATCGTTTCTGAAAGCGCCGTTACTGCTGGCCGTTCCGCAGGGCAGATCAGTATCGCTTTCATATTTAGCACGCCCCCTTTCCAGTGAGGACTGCAGGGACCGTCTTGGCGATGATCTTGATATCCACCCAGAAGCTCTGGCTCTCGATATATTCCACATCCAGTTTCACCTGGCCGGAGAAATCGATCTCGCTACGGCCACCGATCTGCCAGAGGCAGGTCAGACCGGGCTTCACCACCAGGCGGCGGCGGTCTGCCAGCGAATACAGCTTCACTTCGCGGGGCAACGGCGGGCGCGGCCCGACCATCGACATGTCACCGATCAGCACGTTGTAGAACTGCGGGAACTCATCGAGGGAGAACTTGCGCAGCCACTTGCCGACCTTCGTCAGGCGCGGATCATCCTTCATCTTGAAGGTGACGCCCTGCTTGTGCTGGTTGCTCTTCAAGATCTCGGCCAGCTTGGCCTCGGCATCCATGCACATGGAACGGAACTTGTACATCTTGAACTCCCGGCCATCCTTGCCCACGCGGCGCTGGCAGAAGAAAACGGGGCCGCGGTCCTCGAGCTTGATCAGGATGCCGATGAGGAGAAACAACGGGGCCAGCAGCACCAGCGCCACGAAGCTCATCACGAGGTCCAGCGTTCGCTTCACAGCCTGCGCGTGCTTCAGAAAGATGCGCCAGACGAAACGGCGCCACCACACGTGCGCATTCGCACGCCACCGCCCCAGCGGATTTTGGATCCCCGTATAGTGTTCAATCAGTAACGCATTCATACAATTTCGATTTCAGTTGTTCACAGGCTGCAGAGAAATTTTGACGGAGGACATTTCCCGTTTTTCTTTCACCCTCTGCGAGAGGCGAAGAACATCCGCATCTGTCAGTGGCGAGCAGATTACTTCATCAGCCCATCTCGCCTGCGGCTGCACATGCCGCTCATGCATCGGTAACACCGTCTTCCTGAACTGCTCCGTCACCGAGTCTGCCGTACGACCACGTTCTAGCACGTCCCGTTCCATGCGGCGGCAAAAGCGCAAATCGTCCGGGCATTCGATAAAAATTTTCAGATCGAACAACGCACGCAGATCCGCACGATGAAAAAGCCAGAGCCCATCGATCATCACCACCGGTTTGAGCTGAAGCGAAGCGCGCTCCGCAGAGCGGCTGTGGGTGACGAAATCATAGCGCGGCACCGTCAGCGTAAGCTGGCCCTGGCGGCAATGTGTGAGCGTCTCGGCCAGTGCCTCCCAGTCGATCGCTTGCGGCCGGTCAAAATTCAATTTTTCCCGGCGTTTTGCGGGCAAATGCGAGCGATCCAGATAATAATCATCCAAAGAAAGCCGCATCGCGCTGTCCGCGAACTGCTGCATCAGGCGGTTGGCGAGCCACGTTTTGCCGGCCCCGCT
Source organism: Verrucomicrobiota bacterium (assembly GCA_021156225.1). Lineage (GTDB taxonomy): Bacteria > Verrucomicrobiota > Verrucomicrobiia > Limisphaerales > JAEYXS01 > JAEYXS01. The sequence continues at coordinate 4,678 of JAJNBN010000296.1, forward strand.
GCCGCCGACGATGGCGATCACACACACACCGCACTGGTTTTGTCCGCTGCTGTTCACGATTTTTTTTGATGTTTGATCACGCGGTCGAACATGTTTTCCAAACCGTCCACATAGTTGGAAAAGTTGAACATGTCGTTGGCGAGATGCCGGCCACACGCTCCCATCCGTTCAGCAAGTGATTTGTCGCGGAGCAGTTCATCCACCCGTGCCGCGTAAGTTTGCTCATCCATCCACGGAACCAGGAAGCCATTGTAGCCATCGATCAACCACTCCTTAATGCCTCCTGCATCAAAAGCCACAACAGGTAGTGCATGATGCATGCCTTCCAGCCCCACAGCCCCAAAGGGTTCGGGCCATACCGAGCTTACAACCATCAGGCGAGCCTGGCTGTAGTAGGTCTGCAATTCATCTTGGCTGACATAGCCTTTGAACTGAACCCGGTCCGCCAATCCGAGATCGCGGCAGAGGGCTTCGCAGTAAGGCCGGTGGCCGCCATCACCGAAGATGAGGCATTTGAAATCACTCTTCACGTGGGTCAGGGCGCGGAGGAGAACATCGACACCTTTGCCACGGATGATCTGGCCGCTGTAGATCAGCAAGTTGTTTTGGATCGAAGACTTCTCCGTGACCTGCTCCGAACGCGGCGGTGTGGGCGCGTGCACTTC
>JAJNBN010000297.1 GCA_021156225.1 Verrucomicrobiota bacterium
AGGGCGAGGCCGATGGGAATGACGACATTCACGAGCCGATCGGTGTGTTCCATCTCCGCTTGGAGCTGCTGGAGATATTTGGCTTCCTGCTCGCGTAAGCGCCGGGTTTCGAGGCAGGCATCGATGCGGGCGCGGAGCAAAACGGGGTCGAAAGGGCTGGAGAGGATGTCCGCAGCGCCTAACTCTATACAGGTGGCGACGGATTCTGCCTCATCCAGACCGGAGATCATGATGACGGGGATGTCGCGGGTTTCCGGATCATCCTTCAGCTCGCGGAGGACTTCCTCGCCGGGCATGCCGGGCATCATGGTATCGAGCAGAATAAGGTCAAACCGTTCTCGCCGAATGAGTTCCAACGCTTTGAAGCCGTCCTCGATGGTGACGACCTCGTAGCCATTATCCTGCAAGCGCTGGGCCAGACGGGTGCGGTTGAGCAGGTTGTCATCGACAATAAGAAGGCGCCCGCCGAAACGGGAGGCGGTCTTCCGCAGAGGTTGACTGGCGGTCGGATTCATCAGCTATGGGGCCTCGGAGAGAAATCCTGCCACACCTGACTGGAAAAAGGGAGCAAAATCCGGTGAGGTTCGCAAAAAAGAGATGGCTTGGATTTTGCTGCCTTGGAAAGGGGCATAGACCCCGGGGTGAAATCGTAACAAAAACCGGAGATTATGCCATTGACGGTTAGGCAATAGCGGGTTAACTATTCAGGCACATAGACGAGGTAACTCGTATTAAAATCGGAGTCTCAAATATGAAATCAATTTCGTTCCTCAAGATTTCCGCCAGTTTGGTGGCTTTCGCCGCCATGGTGGCTACCTCTGGCGTCCAAGCGGCCACGCCTAACAAGCCGGAACTCGGCAAGGCAGAAGTGAAGCAAGTGGTGGGTCAGGCCAACGTGAAGGCCGGTGACTCCATTACGGAAGGTCAGACGATCACGACGGGACCTGAATCTGGCGTGGAAATCTGGCTGGGCGAGAATGGCCAGTTGCTGCGCATCAGCGAAAACAGCTCAGTCACCGTTGAGGAACTCAAACTGATCAAAGACGGCGGTAACACCGATGCGATCACCACGCTGAACCTCAAGCAGGGCGGGCTGGTAGGCGACGTGAAGAAACTTTCCTCGGCTTCCAAATATAACGTTAAGCATGCGCAAGGCGTGGCGGGTATCCGTGGCACCGCGTATGCCATCCTTCCTGGACAGGGTGTGGTTTGCAACAGTGGCACGGTATTGGTGACCTTTACGGTGGGCGGGGTTGCTTCTGCTCCAATTACTCTTGGACCAAATCAAGTTGCCTTGCCGCCATCTACTCCCGGTGGTCCGCCGACAATCGTGCAGGTTTCGCCGCAAGTGGCAGGTATTTTGGCCACCATCGCCGAACGCTTCCAGAATCGCCGTGGTGGCCCTCAGGGTGGTCCTCGCGGTGGCCGTGACATCCAAGTGGTGGTGAGCGCGTTCTCCGGTGAGCAGAACGCAACGGGAACACCCCCGCCGCATCACCCGAATAACGACTAAGAGTCTTTTTCTCTAAAACCCAGAGCGACCTTGAGTTGCTCTGGGTTTTTTGTTTATCTGGCGGGCAGTGAACGCCCGAATCCAAAAGCGCCTGCCGTTGCTGATCGCGGCGGCGGTCATTGTGACCCTCTGCGGGCTGCGCATCTTCCAGCGCGACGGGTCTTCCTTGCAGCTCGCCGAACGGCTGGAGAATATCACCTACGATCTGCGGGTAAAAAAAGCCGCGCAGTATCCTAGCGTCACGGCCACGAATCTGGCGGCAGTTTTCATCGATGATGCGAGCCTTAAAGTGGTCAATGAATCGTGGGGATATGAGTGGCCCTGGCCACGCCAGCTTTACGGCAAGGTAGTGCGGGAACTGACGGCTCAAGGAGCCAAGGTTATCGCGTTTGATATCCTCTTCTCCGAACTGCAAACACCCACGCCTGAGACGGATGTGCAACTCCTGACTGGCAGAAAGGTCAGTTCCGACCAATTCTTTGCCCGCGAGTTGAAGAGTTCAGGTCGCGTGATTCTGGCCACCTTCGGCGAAACCTATACCAATCTTTGGCAACCCATCCTGCCCAACGACCTTTTCCGCACGAACGCTATGGCGATCAGCCATGCCACCAGTGATAATGACTACGATGGTGTGCTGCGCCGGGCAAAGCCCTACCGCGACACGCCGGAAGGCGGCAGGCTCTGGCACATGGGCATCCAGATGGCCGCGAAGGAACTTGGCCTCGATCTCACGCGGAGCATCGTGCATGACGATCGCATCATCCTGCTAGGTGATAAAGGGGTACAACGAATCATCCCGCTGGACGACAACGGCTACTTCTACGTGAACTGGAGCCTGCCGTGGAACGACACGGAGCGTCTCACGCAACTGTCCATGGGCTTGCTGTTGCACATGGATCATGTCCGCCAGAATGGTACGCGGGCCGATTTTCAAGCGCTCATGAAGCAGTTGCGCGATGACGGCCTGAAAAACATGGAGACCGATACGCCCTTCAAAGACAAGCTGGTCATCATCGGCTCGATCGGTGCGGGCAATAACATCTCCGATATCGGAGCGACGGCTTTGGAGAATGAAACGTATCTGGTGAGCAAACATTGGAACGTGGCCAACTCGGTCATCACTGGGGAGTTCGTCACCCGGAGTGGCCCTTTTGTGGAGATCTTGCTGATCATCCTGATGGGTGTGCTGAGCACGTGGTTTACCCTGCGTCTTCCGCCGCCGTGGCCTTCGCTGATGGTGATCGTGGTCAGCGGGTTTTACATCTTGGCCGCCGTGGGATTGTTTGTGGGCAACAGCTATTGGCTGCCCATCACGATGCCGGTGATCGGCGGCAATTTCCTCACGCACGTCGCACTGGTCACGTATCTCGTCGTCTTCGTGGAGGGCGAGAAAAAACGCGTGAAAGCCGTTTTCTCCAAGCTGGTTTCGCCGAACGTAGTGAACGAACTGCTCACCGCTGAGAAGCTGAACCTCTCCGGCAGCCGCCGTAATATCACCGTGTTCTTCTCCGATGTGCGCGGGTTCACCCAGATGACCGATGTGAACCAGGCGAACGCGGAGAAGTACGTGCGGGAGCACAAGCTCGAAGGCGCGGCGGCTGAAACCTATTTCAATTATTCCGCGCAGGAGACGCTGGAAACGGTGAACCTTTATCTCGCCACGATCGCAGACCAGATCAAGCTGCATAACGGTACCTTGGACAAATACATGGGTGATTGTGTGATGGCCTTCTGGGGCGCACCGACCCCGAACGAGAAGCATGCGGTTTCCTGCGTGCAAGCCGCCATCGATGCGCAACGGGCGATGCACAAGCTGAACGTGGACCGGGCGGAGAAAAACAAAGTGCGGGAGGTGGAAAACGTGAAACGGCTCGAGGAGGGCAAGGACCCGCTGCCTATGCTGCCGTTGCTTTCGCTGGGCACAGGCATCAACAGCGGCATCTCAATCGTCGGTTTGATGGGCTCGGACCAGCACATTTTGAATTACACGGTGTTCGGCCGGGAAGTGAACTTGGCGAGCCGTCTGGAAGGTGTCTCGGGCCGGGGGCGCATCATCATCGGCGAATCGACGTATAAGGAATTGCAGAAGTACGAGCCGATTCTGGCCGCTACGTGCGTCGGGCTGCCGCCGGTGACGGTCAAAGGCATCAAAGATCCGGTGCCCATCTATGAAGTGCCCTGGCGCGAAAGCAACGCCGAGGCGGACCAGACCGTCATGATGGCGAAAAACTCAACGGAATTGAAAACGCCGTTGCAGACGTAGGCGAGCAACGGCATGGGTCGAGTGTTTCTATCGTGAGCGGAAACAACTTTCAGGAACGGAATATCACCGGCGCTTCCATCGCGAAGCTGACTTCGTTGCTGCGACTTCCCCGTGATCCGTTCATGCAGGATTGGGCTGTGCAATGCGCGGACGCGCAGCGGGTGGAGGAGTTTCTTCAGTTATATGAACAGGGTGGAGACCTGACGGAGGATGATCGGTTCGCGCTGATGGCCCTGATCGTCGCTTCCTTTGATGATTGGTTATGGGATCAGCCGGGGGAGAATCGATTGTCACCGCGGCTTCGTCAGCATCTGGCCAGCGGTTTTCATCTGCACCAAACGACGGTTCACTATTGGTCGCTGCTGGATGAACCAGATCCGGCGAATGCGTTTCAGGTCACCCCGCTCATGCGAGAGATATGGCAGCAGGCGCGATGATGCAAAGACTGTCAGGAAACCGCTGCCAATAATTCCTTTCGGTTCGCCCGCGCTCTTACTAGGTTGTCCGTCATGCGCACCGTGGTTTATCCGGGAAGCTTTGATCCGTTCACGAATGGTCATCTGGATGTCGTCCAGCGGGCGGCGAAATTATTTGACCGCGTCATCGTGGCCGTAGCCGAGAACGAAGGAAAATCTCCACTCTTCACGATGCAGGAACGGGCGAACATGGTGGCCGAAGCGACCAAGGATTTGAACAACGTGGAGGTGGATGCGTTCAGCGGGCTGCTGGTGAACTATGTGGAGCAACGCCGGGCTGATGCAATCATCCGCGGGCTGCGGGCTGTATCGGATTTCGAATTTGAGTTCCAACTCGCGTTGATGAACCGGAATCTGAATGAGCGGGTGGAAACCATCTTCATGATGCCGAAAGACACCTACACGTTCCTCAGTTCCAAAATAATCAAAGAGATCGCGCGGTTGGGCGGGGACATCACGCCCTTTGTGCCGGGAGGGGTCAAAAAGGCCTTGTTGGAGAAGCTTGCAAATCCCACACATTGACGGACATTGAGGGCATGGCGCTACTTGTAAATCTTCGTCACTTGGAGGAAGACTCCCGGCAGGAGACTGGTGAATTAACTGGTGAAGAACTGGGATTGACCGATATTGATGAGCTTATCCACACGCCGTTACCGTTACAGTATGATTTAGAGGTATCGTTGTTGGAGAATGCTCTTTTGGCGCAAGGCAGCTTGGAAATGACCCTGAAATGCGAGTGTTCGCGGTGTCTGAAACCGTTTGATTTACACATCAGTGAAGAGGCTTGGGCATGCCACCTGCCGTTAGAGGGCGAGGAGGCGGCAACCGTAGAGAACGATTGCGTGGACTTGACTCCGCACATCCGGGAACATATCCTGCTCGAATTGCCGCAACGTCCGGTGTGCGGAGACGACTGCAAAGGCTGGAAAAAACCAGCTAAAATGTCGTCCCCTAGCAAGCAGGCGGAAGCAACGGAAGAGGCTCCGTCGCCGTGGGCGGCATTGGATAAACTGAAACTGGATTAAGGATAATTTTATGGGCGTACCAAAACGTAAGCCATCGAAGAGCCGTCAGCGCATGCGCCGGGCGGCTAAGCTTTCCGAAGCTGAGCGCGGCGGGTTTGTCACCTACCGCGCTCTTTCCATCTATGCGCATCGCGGTGGATGTGATGGGGGCGGATCATGGCAGCGAGGTCATCCTTGCTGGCGTGAAGTTGGCGCTTGAGGCCTACCCCCACATTCACGAACTCATCGTCGTAGGTAACGAGGCCGAAATCAAAAGCGGCGTCGAACGCCTGTCTTTGCGCGATTCCCGCCTGCACATCCAGCACGCGAGCGAAGTCCTCACGATGCAGGACAAGCCCCTGGAGGCCATCCGCAAGAAGAAGGATTCCTCCATGGTGCGGGCCATCGAGCTCGTCCAGGAAGGCAAAGCGGATGCGGTCATCTCCACCGGAAATACCGGTGCGCTGGTGGCTGGCTCGCTGAAACTACGCCGCTTGGAAAGTGTGGAACGGCCCGTTCTCGCTGCCCGGATGCCTTCGCGCACAGGTGATTTTGTATTGATCGATGCTGGGGCCAATCCCGCCTGCGAAGCTTCCTATCTGATGCAGTTCGCCTTGATGGGTGACATCTATGCGCGGGAGATTTTAGGCAAGACCAAGCCGCGCATCGGCATCCTCAGCAATGGTTCGGAGGAAAGCAAAGGCACCGAACTCACCCGCGAGGCGCATCGTCTCTGCTCGCAATTGGACTTCAACTACATCGGCTACGTGGAAGGGTTCGACCTGTTCAACGATGCCGTGGATGTCGTGGTCACGGATGGCTTCACGGGCAACATTGTCCTGAAGACTTCGGAAGGGCTTGGCTACGCCATGATGAGTCTGCTAAAGTCCGAGCTAACCGCCACTCCGATCAATAAAATGGGTGCGTTTATCGCCAGAGGCGCATTTCGCAACATCAAGACCCGGCTCGATCCGGAAGTCTATGGCGGCGCCGTCTTGCTTGGATTGAACGGCAACGTTATCAAAGCCCACGGTTCGGCCCGCGAAAAAGCGATCATGAGTGCCATCCGTATCGCCAGCGAGACCGTACAGCATCAACTGAATCAATTGATCATCCAAGAGATCAACCGCGCGAACGCCAAGCTGGCTGCCGCAACTGCT
>JAJNBN010000298.1 GCA_021156225.1 Verrucomicrobiota bacterium
AACCGCCCGGAGATCGCCTGGATCTGCTCCTTGTTCGTCGGCTCCGCAACAAGCACCACGAACGTCGGCAGATTGCTGTTCAACGCGCCTAGTCCATAGCTCACCCAAGAACCGATGCACGGCCGTCCCGAATTCATGTTGCCCGTCTGCATGTGGCAGATGGCTGGCTCATGATTGATCGCCTCCGTGTGCATCGAGCGGATGAAGCACATGTCATCCACACACTTCGCCGTCTGCGGCAGGAGCTCTGTCACCCACATCCCGCTCTTGCCATGCTGCGCGAACTTGAACTTCGACGGCGCGATCGGAAACCGCGCCTGCCCGCTCGTCATCGTCGTGAGCCGTTGCCCCTTGCGGATGGAATCCGGCAAATCCTTGTCATACCACTCCGCCATGCCCGGCTTATAATCATAAGTATCCATCTGCGCCGGCCCGCCTACCATGTGCAGATAGATGACCCGCTTCGCCTTCGGCGCGAAGTGCGGCAGCTTGTCCGGCAACTCGCTCCCGCCCGCTGCCCATGAGGAAAATTGGCTGCCCAGCAAACTCGTCAGCGCCGCAAAGCCCACCGCATTCTTGCCACGTGAAAGAAACTGGCGACGCGATTCGTATTGGGCGTATTCGTTGAAAATGCTCATAACGTCTCTTACTTGTTCAACACCTCATCCAGATTCATCAACTGGTTCGCCACCATCGTCATCGCCGCCACCTTGGTGGCATCTAGCGAGGCGTCCGGCTTCGATTCCCCATACGTGATCAACTTCTTCGCCTCTTCCGGTTTGCCCGTGTAATACGCCATGGCCTCGCGCAGAGTCTCCTTCACCACACTGCGCTCCTTGATCGCCAGCGGACGTGCCAACACCTTCTCAGCCATCGCTTCTAGGGCAGCGTTCATATCCTTGTGATTCGCCCGCAAGGTCGTTTCCGCCAGCTTGCGCGCCGCCTCCACGAACTGCGGATCGTTCATCGTTGCCAGGGCTTGCAGCGGTGTATTCGTCCGTTCGCGTCGTGTGCAAGAAACCTCGCGACTCGGCGCATTGAAGACCTCCATCGAAGCCGGTGGCGCCGCGCGTTTCCAAAAGGTATACATGCTGCGACGATACAGCGCCTCGCCCGTATCGCGTTTGTAGTTGCGCGTATTGCTCTCCGGCATCGCCACCGCTTCCCACACGCCCGGCGGCTGATACGGCCGCACACTCGGCCCGCCGACCTTGTTCGCCAGCAAGCCGCTCGTCGCCAAGGCGTAATCCCGCACCATCTCCGCATCCATGCGGAAACGCGGCCCACGGCTCAGGTAACGGTTCGCCGGATCGCGCTCCAGCTTGAGCGACGTCGTCTCCGCGCTTTGCCGGTATGCAGACGAAGTCACGATGAGCGTGAAGAGTTTCTTCACATCCCAGCCGCTCTCTTGAAACTCCACCGCCAACCAGTCGAGCAAAGCCTCATTCACCGGCACCTCGCCCATCACCCCGAAGTCTTCGGAGGTTTTCACGATCCCGTTCCCGAACACCTCCTGCCAGAAGCGGTTCACCGTCACTCGCGCCGTCAGCGGATTTTCCTTCGCCACCAGCCATTTCGCGAGGCCCAACCGGTTGTTCGATTCACCCTTCGGCAATGGATTCAGAAACCCGAAAGGCGCCGCGAACAGCTCTTCCTTCGGCTGATCGTATTGTCCTCGGAAAAGCACCTTCGCCATCGGGATGGAATTCGGCTTCTCCATCTGCACATGCGTCACCGGATACTTCAGCCGGATGCCTTCCTTCTCTTTTTCCAACGCCGCCTGTTGCACCTGCGCCTCTTTGAACGGCTCTGATTTCGTCGCCAGGTAATAATCAAAGATCTGTTTCTTCTGCTCCGCCTTCCACTTGTCCACCGGCGTATCCAAGAGTTTCTTGAGTGCTGAAAAACTCGCCAGCGCCGCGACTTCCGCCGGATTCAGCTCCCGGGAATACAACCGCACATCCTGCAATCCCACCCCGTCCAGATGCGCCCCGCCACTGCGCTGCGCGAATTTGAACGGCGTCTTCGTGCGGATAGACCCCGTGATCCCCTTGCTGTTCTCCGGCTCCAGCGGCTGCAATTCACCATCCACGAAGATTTTGACGCCCTCCAGCTTGCCCGAGCCGTCGTAACTCACGAAGAGATGCTGCCATTTGTTCTTCTTAGCCGAGCGATTCCGCGTCTTGAGCTTGATCGCATTGTCCGGCCACTGGCTCACGATGTGCGTGGCGAACTGTCCCTGCTGTATCCACAAGTCCCAGCCGCGATAATTGTCCTTCTCATCCATGCGCGAGAAGATCGCCGCCGTCTCGTTGTAATCCTTCGGGATGAACACCCACGCGCCATACGAGAACGCCTGCTTGTTATCAAAATCCCCTGCCTCGGGGAACTCCACAGTCACACCTTTCTTCAACTCAATCCCTCGCGCTGGACCGCCCTCCGGTGCCAATCCCAGTTCTCCCACTGGCTTGAACTTTCCTTCCTTGCCCAGCACCACCGCCGTCACTTCATTCGTGTTGCCGTCATCCATCTCCGCGTGAAACGCCAGGTCCTTGGTCGCGAGTTCTTTCTCGATCTCCTCTACCTTCAAGCCGCCCACCCATTTCGCGAACTCCGGCTCCGCGTCCTTGCGCTTCGTTTCCACGTTCTTCTTCGCGGCCTCGATCGCCTTCGGCAATTCCTGCCAGCGCGCATAATCCTTCGCGTCACTGATCACCGTGATGCTCGGATTCGAGTCCTTCACATTGCCGTCCAGCCCGCCCTGCTGCGTGTTCCGGAAAAAGGCCGCCATCGCGTAAAAATCCTTCTGCGTCACCGGATCAAACTTATGATCGTGACACGCCGCGCAATTCGCCGTCAGCCCCAGCCACACCCAGGAGGTCGTGGACACGCGGTCATTCGCGTAATTCGCCAGGTTCTCCTCCACAATGGTGCCGCCTTCATTGGTGGTCATGTTACAGCGATGAAACCCCGTCGCCACCTGCTGATCCTGCGTGGGATTCTCCAGCAGATCACCCGCGAGCTGCTCGATCGTGAACTTGTCGAACGGCATGTTCTGGTTGAACGCCTTGATCACCCAATCACGATACGGCCACATCTCACGATAATTATCGAAGTGCAGTCCATGCGTGTCCGCATAGCGCGCTGCATCCAACCAGTAACGTGCCCGGTGCTCCCCGTATGCCGGCGATTCCAACAACCGCGCCACCAGCTTCTCATACGCATCCTTGGACTTGTCCTTCACAAACGCCTCCACCTCTTCCGGCGTCGGTGGCAAGCCCGTCAAATCTAGCGTTACCCGCCGTATCAACGTGTGTTTATCGGCCTCTTCTGCTGGTTTCAGCCCCTTCTCCTCCAGCTTCGCCAGCACAAATGTATCAATGGGATTTTTTGCCCACTTGGAATTCTTCACCTTCGGCAGCTCGGGCCGTTCCGGCGCGATGAACGCCCAATGATCCTGCCATTTGGCACCCTGCAAAATCCATTGTTTGATCAACTCCTTCTCCCCCGCCTTCAGCACTTTGTGCGACTTCACCGGCGGCATCACATCGTCCTCATCCGTCGTGATGATGCGCTGCCAGAGGGCACTATCCTTGAGATTGCCCGCCTTCACCACGGGCCCTTCGCTCTTCGTTTCCTTGAAGAGTCCGGCTTTGGTGTCCAAGCGCATATCCGCTTTGCGCGCCGCCGGATCAGGCCCATGGCAAGCCAGACAATATTCCGAAAGCAAAGGCCGGATATCGCGGTTGAACTCAACCGCGTCCTTGCGCGAATCCGCCGCCTGCGCCGTCGCTCCGGCTGCGGCCAGGAGCGCGATCAACGCCATCTTCTTCATCACTTGTTGACGCAAAGTCATACGCTTCATCTCAAATTCGTTCTATCCGGCGGTCACCCGCCCCTCTGGCTCTCCCAGCACGTTCACTATGGACCATTTGCAACCGTACCTTCCACCCTTGCGTTCCACTAGATTCCACTACGTTCACACAAAATTTCACGTTTTTACGATAAGCGGACTGCGTGACAGCCAGTTATGCCGTGATTCTCAAAATGGTCTGACCAACATTCATATCACACCCGCACCAAACTTCCATACACAAGAATTGCCCAACCAATGTAAAATCCTGTCGCCCCCAGTAGCCGACGACGTGAGGAGGCGGACCCATTCCAACAGCCGACGTAAGGAGGCTCTGATTCTTTGGAGTGCGGAGGCTTGCCTCCGCTTTCCGCCCCAAGGCGGCTTGACACCTCGTCTCCCCGTATTCGATGCCACTCCTCTCCTGCCTCACTTTCTCACACCGTTTACACCTCCGACCCTTCCCATCTGCGTTTAAAACAGTTTGCCCTTCCTCTCGTTCTGCCTTAACTCAATCCCCATGAAGTTCGCAGTCGTTGGTTGCGGTGCGCTCGGCAGCTATTATGGCGCCAAGCTCTGCCGCGACGGCCATGAAGTCCATTTCCTCCTGCGCTCGGACTACGAGATCGTCCGCCGCCAAGGCGTGCGCATCCTCAGCCCCGAGGGTGACTTTCATGTGAACCCCAAGTGCGCCCGCACGCCGGATGAGATCGGCCCTGTGGACGTCGTGCTCATCGGCCTGAAAACCACCGCCAACGACCAGTTCGCCAAACTGCTGCCGCCCTTGGTCGGCCCGCACACCGCCATCCTCACCTTGCAGAACGGTTTGGGTAACGAAGAAGCCCTCGCGAAAATCTTTCCTGCGGAACAAATCCTCGGCGGCCTCTGCTTCGTCTGCCTGAACCGCATCGAACCCGGCGTGATCGACCATCAAGCCCACGGCAAGATCGTCATGGGCGAATTCAATCGCTGGCCCGAGCCGCGCACGCACGACATCGCGGGTGCCATCCGTCACTCCGGCGTCCCCTGCGTCGTCTCCGATTCCCTCGCCAAAGCCCGTTGGGAAAAACTCGTCTGGAACATCCCCTTCAACGGCCTCGGCGTAGCCAGCGCCGCCGGCCTCGAAGCATTTCAAACATCGCCTCCGCATGAAGAAACGCCCGAAGAACGTTTTTCGGCTCCACCTCCCTCGCCCCTCGGAGGGGAGAGGGCCGGGGTGAGGGATGAATCCCCCTGTCTTACTACCGATCTCCTCCTCGCCTCGCCTCAGTGGAAAACCCTAGTCCGCGAACTCATGCGCGAAGTCATCACCGCCGCCCGCGCCCAAGGCCATGACATCCCTTTCGAACTCGCCGACAAGATGATCAAGAACACATCCGAGATGGGCGCCTATAAACCTTCCACCCTTCTGGACTTCGAACACGGTAATCCTTTAGAATTGGAGACGATGTTCCAAGAACCCTTGCGCCGCGCC
>JAJNBN010000299.1 GCA_021156225.1 Verrucomicrobiota bacterium
CCACCACGAATTCAGTTTGCACGTTAAAGCTGTCCCCCCACCGGTCATAAATCGGATAAGGATCAGTGCCCGAACCATCTGGCGGATAGGTCAACGCTCCCAACTCCTCCTTGTAAAAATCAAGCCACCCAAAGCCAGCTTGCAAATTGCCGATCGGGATTCCGCCCGGCGGCAGTATGCGACGATCATTCTGGGCAAAATGATGGACTATCTCCTGCGGAGGCTTGAATCCCAAACCCGTGACGTAGGACACGTTCACCGGATTGCAGCCCAGTTCATAGTTGAAGTTCCCCAGCAATGCTTCGAGGAACTTGGGACGCAGGTCTTTATTCACCGGATAGGCGATCTGGCAGCCGACCGCCAGATCGAAGGCCGCCCCGGAAGAAAAGTACCAGCCTGCACTACGCACCCGCTTAGTCTCCACGGGAAAACTGGTGCCATAGGCACTTTGCTGATAGCGCAGCAATTGGTCTTCGGCGCCTTTGGCCACCTCGTTCTCACACTGGACGGACATCATGGGATTCACCTGCTTGAGCCGACCGGATTTTACCGCGAAAGCGTAGCTCCGGGCCGCATTGCCGTATCCATCATATAAGCGCCACCAACCCCATTTGCGGGTGTTGGGATTTTCCGGCCGGTACCATTCGATGAATTTCTTTTCATATTTGGCCTCCCCCGTCGCCAAGAACATCTCGCACGCTGCCCAGGCCAGCTCGTCATCATGCATGAAGTCGTCTCCGTAATGCGTGATTTTTTGATAGGCCCCGTCTTTCCCATGCTGATCAATGGCTTTTTCCAGAAAGGCCCAGCCTGCTTTGGCTTTTTCTAGATAGAGCTTGGCGGCAGCGGGAAACTGCTTTTTGAAACGCGGTGAGGAAGCAGTCTGTGCCAGCGCTGCCACGGCCGCTGCGGTGACGGCGGTCGTTTTAGGCCAGACGATCTGCCGGTCACCGGCTTCGGGCAGTACGTTATGCTCGTAACGGCGTTCGCGGGGGTAAACCAAGAAATAGAAGCCGCCATCATCATCCTGCATTTTGGCCAGGAACTCCGCTTCCCAGTTTGCTTCTTGCAACAGGTCACTGAGGCCATCGCCACTTTCCGGAATACCGAGATTGTCCAGGTCTCCTGCGCCGGGAAACACATCCGCTGCAAAGACGAGATGATGGATGAGCCCGGCACTATTGATCGTGTACTTGCTGTAGTCCCCGGCATCATGATGGCCTTTCGAGACATCAATGGTCCCTTGCTTCACAAAGGGATAGAGGCTGGCAGCGAAATCCTTCAGCACCGGAGCCGTGTGGCGGGCATTATTAGTGGCATTGGCCGAGTCTTGCAGCAGGAACTTCTGCGTATTCGTGAAAGTGGTGGTGGGTATCTCAGCCGGTTGCAAATGACAGGCGGGATGGACAAACCGGGTAAATGGCAGGCAATTGCTGTCACCACATCTTTGGTGATACAAACCAAGGGCGTACGTCCGGGCCAAGGTGACCGGGTAACCCTCATGAATAAAAAAAGGACGGGAGACACCCAATCCCTCCACGGCCAGCCGATACTCCCCCGGCTGGTTAAAGGCTGAAAAGTCCGCTTCCCAAACCTCCTGATAGCTGAAAAACGGAAATCCATTATCTTTCCGCACCTCCAAGGCCCCCTGATGCACCTCCTTCTTAGTATCAGCGGAGATCAGCTTGAATTTCAGTGGTCCCCCCAGCTTGAGTTCGCCCAAGCTGCCCAGATAATAACCCACCATCGCTTTCTTGCTATAGAGCGGATGGTAGCCGGTCTGGTTGACGTGAATGGCTTCACTCAATCGTTGCTCACTATTGGTCGTTGCAATACGCATCTCCGCCGGCCAAAGGCTCTGCGAGGCATTCTTTACTTCCACCAATTGTCCCAGCTCAACCGGTTTGGCCAACTGAAGATAGAGATAGTTACCAATCCGAAGATCCCGCTTCTTTAACGGCGCATACATCACGCGCCGTTTAAAGCCCATGCCAGTGACGGCCACCGGCTGACCGGCTACTTGAACGGTAAGTTCCTTGGCTTCAGGCAGCCGCAACTTGCCACCGGCATCCACCCAGTTCCAATCTTTGACCGGCCCTTTCTGTTCCTTGGAAGTGACATGGCCCACTTCAATTATGGAGGGAGCAATCAACTGAACGGAGTAAGCACCGACGACGGGCAGGTGATAGTATTCATCCGAAGGATTATCGGCCAAAAGGATATCCGGGCAGAGCAATAGGATGAGCAGGATACTTCGAATCACCGGAATGGGTAGCACACAAAACTCAGTTCGCCCACGGGGCATGGGCCTACTATTGGACCGAAGGGACTAGGAAGATGGGAGGGTGTTTTCATGGCAATCTGCAAAAGTTACGCCGTGCTTTATGCATGTTGCATGCAACTTGGAGCGGATGGGGTGAGGGAAAAACCCCAGTGCCCGAGATTCTCCGCCCCAGATGGCTCCGGGAAACATCCGCCAAAGATCGCGATTATATTGGGGTTTTCTCAATTTTTCACCCTTACAGGTCATTTGCATGATATCTCCGCCTCCCTCTCCCGTGAACTAAACTGGTCCCTAAAAAACGGTGGCACTCTACTTGCACAGCAGAGGCGTATGAGTGGACAAAAAGTTAAGCCCAGTTGGCGGACCTCCCCGGTAGCGGGGATGCTTTTGGCCCACTCGTGCACGGCCTCACCCTCAACGCTGAAACCGAATATGTTGCAATCCTGCTCTGAAAAACTAGCTGTTACCCGGAAGAGTCATTTCTCCCAGTCCGTCAGCGGCCCGGGACCGGTCCGGTCCCATTTCTGGGGCGCTCTTCGTTCGCGCCAGGGCCGGTCTGATCAACCGGTCAAGCTTCTCCAAGTGGCGAGCATCAATCTGTCGTTCGCCCGTTAATTAAGTCCGCTCCCGATTCTCCGGTCCGTTCCGTCACCACATCATCTGGTGTGGCGCCCTTTGCTTAGGAAGTCATCTGACCAAGGCTGAAACCATGAAAAAGAAGAATTCGCCTGCCGCATCGGCCAACAAGCTTGTTGCCAGCGATACCAGCGCCGCCCTCCTACGTGAACTGGTAGCACACTTGCGGGAAAACCGCACCCAGCTGCGAGAAGAATGGGCCAATCGCATCACTGATGCCCAACTGCTCACCGCCATGAGCAAGACCGAGATCTTCTCCGAGGCCACCTCCGTCTATGACAACTACGTGGAGGTACTGGAAACCGGTAACGTCGAAGCGTTGCAAGCTTATGCGCGTAACCTGTCCGAGCGCATCATTCCCCGCGGCGTTGAGACGGATGAAGTTTTAGGCATCGTCCTGCTGTTGCGTGACGTGCTGGCCCGCTCCCTTTTCGAGAAGTATCAGAATGACCTGCTCCTGCTCAACCGGGTCTTGGACGCCTATGAACCAGCCGCCAACCGCATCGCCAACACGGTGGGGGTCAGTTTCGTGCAGGAACGTGAGCGTATCATCCGCCAGCAGCAGGAGGCGATCCGCGAGCTTTCCACGCCCGTTCTGCAAGTGCGTGAACGTCTGTTGATTCTGCCGATCATCGGCGTCATCGATTCCCAGCGTGCCCGGCAATTGACCGAGCAGCTTTTGCGAAGCATCCGCACCAACCGCGCCAAGGTGGTGGTGGTGGATATAACAGGTGTGCCGACCATCGATTCGACCGTGGCGAATCACCTGGTGCAGACAGTTGAGGCCTCCCGCCTGATGGGTGCGAGCGTGATCATCACGGGACTCTCCTCGGAGATCGCGCAAACGCTGGTGACCATCGGTGTGGACCTAAGCAAGATGAACGCCGTGGGCGATCTGCAAGGCGGCATCGAGGAAGCCGAGCTGTTCCTGGGATACAAGGTCATCCTGACCGAAGAACACACGTTGGGCGAGAAAACGGCATAGTCCTATGCACGTCCCCATCCTCAAACAGGGCGATTACCTGATTGCCAGTGTTCAATCGATACTCTCTGACGAGGATCTGCTGCAACTACGCGATGATCTGGCGGCCAAGGTGGGCAAATTCCGTTCCCGGGCAGTCATCATCGATGTGACGGTGATGGACGTCATCGATTCTTTCGCGACCCGCACGCTGCGGGCCATCGCCCACATGCTGAAACTGCGTGGAGCCGAGACGGTCATCGTCGGCATCCAGCCGGAGGTTGCTTTCGCCATGGTGCAGCTAGGACTTACCTTGGAAGGCGTTGGCACCGCCTTGGACTTGGAAGAAGGGCTGGCCTTTTTAAGCACTCATTCCAAGAGGAGCATCAAACATGGAAAATGAGTCACGAGTCCCGATCAGTTCGAATATCGATATCGTGACTGCCCGTCAGCACGGTCGGAAGCTGGCTTTGGAATTGGGTTTCGAGGGAGCGGAAGTGACGTTGATCGCCGCGGCGATCTCGGAAGTCGCTCGCAATATCATGGACCACGCCAAGCGGGGCGAGATCATCCTGGCCAATGTCCGCAACGGCAACAAGCAAGGCATCCAGATCATCGCCCAGGACGAAGGCCCGGGAATCCCGAACATCCCGCAAGCGATGCAATATGGTTACTCCTCACGCAAGGGTTTGGGTGTCGGATTACCCGGAGCGAAATGGCTGATGGATGAATTTTTCATCGTCTCTCACATAGGCAAAGGAACCACCGTAACCATGAGGAAGTGGTTGCATTGATATGTCTGCCGAAGCTCACAATACGTTTTCGCAGGTTGAGTGGGCGGCGGTTTCACGTCCCCTGCCCGGGCAAACGGCCACGGGAGATGCTTCGCTGGTAAAATCACTTCAGGAAGGGATTCTCTTCGCGGTGGTGGATGGGCTGGGCCACGGTCTGGAGGCAGCCAAGGCGGCGGAAACCGGTTTGAATGTTCTCTCAGCCCAGGCAGATTCACCCCTCATTTCACTGGTCAATCTGTGCCACGAAGCCTTGCGCCAAACCCGAGGAGCAGTGATGAGTCTCGCGGCCATCGATTATCACAGTGAGCGGATGACGTGGTTGGGAGTGGGAAATGTGGACGCCACTCTGTTACGGGCAAATCCCCAGAACCAGCCGGCTACCCAAAGCGTCCTGCAACGTAGCGGCATGCTGGGGTTACAGCTTCCCGCGTTGCAGACGGATGTTCTGCCGCTAGGCCGGGGCGATCTTTTGATCTTCAACACAGACGGCATCCGTCCGGATTTCATCCAGACGATTGTGCGGTCAGATCCGTGCTCCCGCATCGCGCAACGCATCCTCGATAATTTCTTCAAGGAAACCGATGATGCGCTGGTGCTCGTGGCACGCTACCATGGGAGGGCGGC
>JAJNBN010000300.1 GCA_021156225.1 Verrucomicrobiota bacterium
TAAACCTTCTCACTCACGGGATGCGCCAGGCGGCGGGTGTCAAAGCAAGCGCGCAGACCGTAGAGACGATATTGGTTGGTGCCCGTCAGGCTCACGCGCGCCACGGAGAGGATCTCGTTGCCGGCAAAGACCAGCAGTTGCTTTTTCAAGGCGTTGCCGAGGCTGGGACTGACCAGTCGCTTGTCGCGCGAGATGATGTTGACCAGCATCCCCTTGTTATTATCGATGATCCTCGTGGCGCGCGGGTACTCTTCAGCCACGGTGCCGCACACGGCGAAGGCACCCGTCGCTTCCAATTCATCATAAGTGACTTGGTACAGCGGGTAGCTTGATTGCACGTAGGTGACCATCGTGCCATGGGGAATCCCCTGATATCCGTAGTAATTGCGGTAATAGACATTATAGCGTTTCCGGATCACCTGACAGCGCGCGTAATAACGCGGCGATGGTCCCGTTGTCGGCGTCCATTTGAGCACGACCATGTATTCGCCGGCGATGAACAGCACCAGCTTTGCGGCCGCGGCCAGACTCTGCAATGTGGAGCCTACGCCCACATGGAGATAGCTGACCAAAATGCCTTCCGCCGTTTCATCGATCAGTGCCGGATAGTTGTAGGGGGCTTCCACGTACCCGTAGGTTGGCACGCTGTACACGCGCCCCAGAGAGGTGCCATACAGATCGCGTGTCCGCCGGAGATGGATGTCGTAAAGGGTGGTGAGCAGATTCTTCCGCGCCACCAGCGGCAGGACCGAGGGCTTGTCGCCGTCCTGCAATCCGATGGGAGCCTCCAGCATGAGCTGATGCTCAAAAGGTTCCGGCTCCACTTTCTCCGGCTCGGTCAGTTCATCGGCATCGGGGATGTAATACTTCTCGTTGAGATAGGAGCGGTCCAGCGTCACGTTGAGGCTCACGCTGCGGCTGCCGGGCTTGCCGGTGTTCGCACTGATCACGCGCATCACCATCTCGCTGATGCCCAGATGCGCATAAGTGAGACGGAAGAGATCACCGGGTTTGAGCGCGGCGGATTTGCGCACGAGCAACTCGCCTTCCGTCTCGGGCAAGGCCAGCGCCCGGCCGGTTGCGGCGACCATCGCCTGCGCCAGATCGGGGCGCGTGACCCATGGACGCTCGATGGTCTGTTGCGAATTCTCCAAGCCCAAGGCCGCCGCACCCGCATCGCGGTAGGGAAAGGAATTCTCCTGGTATGCCCGCGTGCGGTCGTTGAATTTGATCCACGTCTTCGTCTTCACACCCTGCCAGCCGGAGGGGTTCAGTTCCGGCTCCTCCAGCAGATGCGTTTCATTGATGAGCGGCAGTGCCTCGACATCCGCCGGTTTCCGGATGAGGCCCAGTTTGAATTTCCCTTCAGGCGTCGTGAGGGCGTAACCATCGATGTATTCGCAGACCTGCGTGATGAGCTGCCGCGCGCTGGTCTGTTTGGTGATGTGCGGTGAGATGCCGATCTTCTCCGTCTTCAATTGCGTCGCCACGGCGGCCAGTGAGGTCGTATCCAGCCACGCTTCCGGCCAGCCGAGTCCGTAGACTTTGTTCTGCAGCCATTCCGCGATGACCGCTACCGGGTTGCAATCCCCCTCGACATCTTCCGTGGCTCCCAGCCAGTCGTAATGCGGATGCCGGGTGATGACGAATTCCACGTTCGGCGCATTCGTCTGGTTGAAGCCGAAATAGATCTCCTTGAAGACCACGTAACACTGGCGGCGATAAGCCGGATGATAATGCCCGCTGTTCACCAGGCTGTAACCGTTCTCCTCCGTCACCTCTTCGCCCTCCTCATCGATGGCGCCTTGAGTATCCGTCCCCCAAAACAGCCGCATCATTCCATGGGATTCGATCTCGATGTCCACATAGTCATCCGGGATCACCTCCGGTTCCTCTCCCTCCTCGACTTCCACTGGTGTCCCATCGAGATCCCGGCTGAGCGACCCTTCCCAGACCTTGTCGCCGTTGAAGTAGATCGCCTCGATGGCATCCACCGGCCCATGGCAGACGAGGGCCACGAGCGAGGCGTAGTAATTGTAACCGCGCACGCTGCTCTGGCCTTTGCCGGAAGAGCTCACGACCGCATCGGCGCGGGTGTCGAATGCGTTGTCCAGCCACGTCACGCCCACGCGAGTTTTGCCCGCCATGTAGGGCACGGGCCGCGCCTGTTCGTTGGTCGAGGCGCGGGTCTCCTCCACCCCCAGCGGTTTCTGCGGGAGTGCGGGCATCGACTTGGTGGAACCGCCGGCGAAGCTCATACGCGTGCCTCCTTCTCTACGGGACGGTAAATGGCCGAGAGCCGTTTGCGCCAGGTGGTGTCATCGATGCGTGATTCGCGCACCGCGCCGCCTTGCACCACATGCAAAAAGGTTTTTTCCGTCAGCACCACGCCCACGTGATGGATGCATTTGCCGATGCGGAAGCACAGCAAATCACCGACTTCCGGCGGAAACTCCACCGGCGTGAACCGTTTGCTTTGCTCCACCCACTGCGTCACCAGGCTGAAGGAATTGTGATGCCCGCCATCCATCGAGTAGTTGCCCGGCTTGAACTCCCGCAGATGTCCGGTGCCGAGGTAGAGGCCCGCCGCCAGCCACACGCAGTCCACGCCGCCGCCCTTCACATGAGCGTGTGGCAAAAACGGTGTGCCCAGCCACTCCTGGGCTTCCCGCAGCAAATCCGCCTGCCGGGCGCGGTTTTCATAATACGCTTTCATTTCTTACCTCCTTGCGACACCGGATTGTCGATCGCCGCCAGTGTCGGATTTTTCTTCGGCACAAAGGGATGTCCCATGAACCGGTCGTTAAAAAATTTATACTGACAGCTTTCCAATTTGCCGTCGCATCCCGGCAGCAGCTTCACCGTGGAGCCGGTGGTGACCGCCCCGGACAACGGCAGATTCAGTGTCAAGGTGCGCACCGTGCTGCTGCTGGCCACGTCTTCCAGGATGGGCCGGATCTGTATCCCCAGCCCGGTGCCATATTCGATCCAGCCAAACGTCAGGTAGTTGACCTCCATGCCGTTGAAGGCCAGCGTGTCACTCACCACCAACGTGCGGTCCGCATAGCTGTCCACCGCCGCGATGATCTCATGCTCGCTCCGCGCCACGCCGCAGGTATCCGGGTCATACACATGGAAGGCGCACCGTGGCCCGATCAATGAACCCGGCAGCCGTTGTCCATCGAGATCCAGGATGGAGATGCACGTGGCTGTGATCTCCTTGCCACGACGTGGCGCCTTCTGCACCTGCCCGGTGAAAAGCACCTGGCCTTCGTCCGGCTCGCCGTAGGTCGTCTCGTAAATGCGCACCTTGATCGGACGGCTGGGCGGATAAGGAAAACCGAACAGGAACGGATGCCCCTCCGTATGCACCGTCTTGATGCTGACCTTCTCGGCGCTCCCGCTCGTGCTGGCGCGGATGTCTCCGTGATTGATCGCCGTGTGCTGATACGTCACCGGCTCTTCATCCGGTGAACCCAGCAACGAGACGATGTCCGTCGCGAAACTTGTGTAGCGCCAGTGCTGCGTTTGCGTTGCGCCCTCGTCATCCGGAAAATCGATGCTGATATCGTAGAGATACACCGGCTGCTCGCCCGTTTCCGTCTCGGCATATTCCGTGGGCAGTTCCACCACTTTGAGCTTTCGTTGCTCGAACCATTCCGCCAGGAACGAAGCACTCTCCGTATCCTCCGTGAGGCGCACATAATGCAGCCGGTTCACCAGCGTGGAGTTGTCCGGTGTGAAAGGCAGCGCGCTTTCCAGCGTAACACGCTCCGTGCCGTCGCCATTGTCTGCTACGCTCAGGATCCGTGCGGCCGCGCTGGTCCCGTTGTGCGTGAACCGCAGATGCACCGCCGGATGATTCTCCCAAGTGTCCGTGAAATCTTGGTCCGCGATGTCGAATTGCGTGGTGCTCAGGCCGCTCACGATATTCACCGCCTCCGCCGGTGCCGGCAGCCAGAAGCCGTGCAGCCGTCCATGCAGCGCGGCAAAGAAACTTTCCAGCGCGAGGATCTCCGTCTCCGTGTTCAACTGTACACTGAATTCAAAGCCATGCACCACGTGCTCTTGCAACGGAGCGAAAACCTCCGCGCCGAAGCCGATCTGCAATTCGCGCAGATCATAACTCAAACGCTGGCTGACGCCGTCCGTCCAGTTGATGGGCACCGTGAAGATGGGCCGTGAAAGATACGTGGGTGCACTGCTCGTCCCTGCGCGCGTGGAGCCCGTCTGCTCGTTCAGCGTGAACTTCGTCGCGCTTTGCTGGCCGGTGAGAAACTCCTGCGTGTCCGCCTCCGGTTTGCCGAAGAGCAGCGGCCACACGAGCGAACCCGCTGCAAACGTCTGCGGCAATGCGCTGTTCAGAGTGAGCGCGAGCCCGGTCTTCGCCGTGATCTGGCGCACGGCGTGGATGGGCCGTTCGATATTCGTCGCATCCAGGAAACAGATGAAGTCGCCCACTTGCCAAGGCCAGTTCGTGGTGGCGAGCTCTGCACTCGTGCCGCTGGCATTGGTGGCGAGGTCAGAAGCGCGCCCCCAGAAAGGCACTGCTGCCTTGCCGGATTTCAGCGCCTCGCGCAACCGGTCTTCAAACCGCGCCCGCTGCTCCACGGTGAGCGGCGCGATGTCGTAGCTCAGCTTCAACCGTGGCACCGCCCGCATTGCGCCGCGGTCTTCCGCACCCGTTACCGTCTCTTCGATCACCGTCTGCCACCGCCGCGAAAGACCCACGCCTCCCTGCCATTCCGGCAGCTCCGGCAGCAACACATGCCCATTTATGATTTCGATGCTCATACTCCTCCTTTAAATCCTTCTCACCTTTGCGCTCTCCCACTTTTCCTATTTCCCCACTCGATGTTCAGAGTTCGATGTTGGATGTTCGATGTTTCCCTATGTGCCAATCCCCAGCTCCATTTTGTTCCCCTTGATCGCATCCAAAATGATCGCCTGACCCGGCAGTGACTTCATGAATGCCGCGATCTTCTCCGGCCGGTCCAGCACGGCCACATGCACCTGCGGCGGCGCGACATCCAGGTTCGGCGAGAACGTCGTGTTGCCCGCCCTGCCCACACCGCCACTGGCGAGGCCGCCCGGCATGGCACGATTCATCCGCATACCCTCCAACCGATCCCGTCCGATGCCTTGCACCGCCGCCTGGTCGAACACCATCTCCCCGCGATGCACCAGGCCTGCGACTTCATTCGGATCACCATCACCCGTGTAACCGCCCTCGCGGAAGCCTCCTAATGAACCCATGGCTGCCATAAGCGCCGCCAGGCCGATGCTCGCCG
>JAJNBN010000301.1 GCA_021156225.1 Verrucomicrobiota bacterium
CGGATGTGCCGAAGTGGTATGACGCGATGGAGGAGAAGGAGCGGTGGGCGGCGCAGACGAAGTTCTGGGAGGTGATCGCGGAGGCGGGCAAGGGGAGTGACGCGATCTTTTGCTATAACTTGATCAATGAACCGTTGTCGCCGGGCGGCAAGCGGGAGGCGGGGAAGTGGTATTCGGGCACGCTCTTGGGAGAGTTCGATTTTCTGCAATATATTGCGCTGGATCCGGCGGGGCGGAAGCGGGAGGACATCGCGGCGGCGTGGATCAAGCAGTTGTCGGCGGGCATTCGCAAGCATGACAAGAAGACGTTGATCACGGTGGGGATGTTGCCGTGGTCGCGGCAGTGGAAGTTTCTGTCGGGTTTTCTGCCGAAGACGGTGGCGCCGGAGCTGGATTTCATCAGTGTGCATATTTATCCGGAGAGCAAGAAGCCGGGGGAGGAGATGGAGTGCTTGAAGCAGTTCGTGGTGGGGAAGCCGATCGTGATCGAGGAGACGTTCCCGCTTTCTTGCACGGTGGCGGAGCTGGAGAGGTTCATGCTGGCTTCCCGCGAGGATGCGTGCGGTTGGGTGGGGCATTATGACGGGGCGACGATCGAGGAGATCAATGGTTTCGAGAAGGCGGGCAAGATGACGATACCGCAGAGCGTTTATCGGGAGTGGTTGAAGTTGTTTTTACGGCTGACGCCGGAGATGACGAAATGAGCTGATATCCTTGGAAAAGGGTGGTGAGTGTGGTTGAGGACAGGTTTCCTCTCGGCACAGTCTTTTTTGGGGTGCCAGCAAGTATTCTGAAAAAGCTGTTGAAATCAGGGAAACACGACCTACTATTCCGCCACCTCACGGGTTTCACCCGAGAGAAAATGGCCGGGACGTAGCGTAGCTTGGTAGCGCGTCTGAATGGGGTTCAGAAGGTCGTGAGTTCAAATCTCACCGTCCCGACCATCTCTTCTAAGTCATCCATCCACTGATCTAAGTGTGGGTGGACATTTCTCCGGCGGGCCCGCGATGGCGCGCGCTTCGCAGGGTGGATTCTACCGCCCAGCAGTGCCAATAGGGATTGATCGCCCACCGGCCCAGCGCAAGGACGGTGAACGCGATGATGGCATAGAGCCAAGGGCCCTCAGTGTGATAACGGAGCAGCCAACCGCATCCGCCGATGGTGTGACCGATCAGCACAATCACGTAGACACGCAGGGCGATCCAGGAAGCGGTGTGAAGCAGCAGAAACCAGACGATCATCAACCACATCACAGTGCCGGGAAGCATCCAGATGGGGTGGATGCGAAGAGCGAGCAAGACGAGAGGGTTGCCATCTGAGGCGTGGGCGTAGTTACCGTTCCAGTAATCGCCCGGCTGATAGTACAGCGTGAGGGCGACGTCAAAGATGGCGAGGAGAAATGGCAGGAACATGAGGCGCAGAACCATTTTTTGGACTGCGGACATAAGCGGATGCTAAGGAGCCTCGGCCGGTTTGCCGGTTTTCGCCTCTTTCTCTTTGCGCTCCAAGGTGGTGGTGACGCGCTCTTTCAAGTCGCCGTATTGTGGGGCGGTGATCAGCGAGAGGTGAGTGCGGGCTTCATCGAACTTCCCCATGTTGATCTTGAAACGGGCGAGGTGAACCTGCACGCCCTGGCGCTCGAAATCGTCGCGAGCCTTGCTGAGGGCATATTCCCAAGCTTTGATCGCCTCCTCAAGCCGCTGAGGTTTGATGCCGTAATAGGTCTGCGCGATATCCTGGGCGAGGATGAAATTGTCCGGATCGAGTTTCAGTGACTTCTGGTACAGTTCGAGGGCTTTATCGAAAACCTGGCCCTCCTCGATGCCGTAGTATTCCTTGGCGTCTTTCCGGTAGAGAAACACGGTGGTGCCGAAGTTGTGATAGTAAACCGGTTCGTTGGGATTCAGTTCGATAGCCTTGGCGTAATACTCGAAGGCTTTCTTCACCGGGCTTTTATGGCCGTAATAGTTTGCCAGGTTGTTCCACGCGGCGGGATTGGTGGGTTCGAGTTCGCGGGCTTTTTCCCATTTCGCGGCAGCTTCCGATTCCTCGCCGATCTCGTTGAGAAACGAACCATAAGCCAGCCAGCCTTTGACGTGCTTGGGATTCTGTTCCAGAAACTTGGCGTAGCCCGTTTTCACGGCATCGAGTCGCTGGCGGATGCGGGCGTTGAGCGTGAGGTTGGGAGCTGCACCCGCCTTGGCTTCCATCTCTTGCGCGTCGCGGATCCACTTGTCGATCTCCTCGGTGGTGTTCTCGTCCAGCTCCAGCAATTGCCGGTAGGCCTTCTCAGCGGGATCATTGGCATTGGCGACGGCGGCCACCGAGACGCCGGTGGTCTGGGTCACGAAATTGCTGACCGCCACCGGTTGGTTGGAGGACATCAGCGCACTGAGCAGGCCTACGAGTAATTGACTCACAAGGTTATGATAGCATGCCGGACGTTGCTTTCACAATGGCCAATCATGGTCTTCAATTCCCCTTGCGGATAAGCACCCATGCGGGCCCTTTGCCCGTCGGATAAGTCTTCAATGGTTGCAATGCGCCGGTGTCACGGTTGATGCGGTAAACGGCCAGTTGATGCGAAGCCTGGCCGGCTGCGATGAGGAAATCTCCACTGGGATCGATCTCAAATTCCCTGGGCGTTTTCTCCGTAGCCGTGTGGCCCAAGGGTTTCAATTTGCCATTCGCTTGATCGACGGCATACGCGGCGAGGCTGTCGTGGCCGCGATTGGACGCGTAAACGAATTTCCCATCAGGTGTCACATGGATGTCTGCAGTGGTGTTCTTACCGGTGAAGTCAGCGGGTAGGGTGGTTTGGCGGTCCATCGCCTTCATGCTGCCGTGCTCCGGAGAATACTCGTAACTTGTCACCGTGCTGCCTTTTTCGTTCACGACGAAAATCCAAGGTTTGCTGGGATGCATCGTCAAATGCCGGGGACCATCATTTGTCGGAGTAGTGACTGCGGCCAGTCGCAGCGGGTTCAGAGCCCCGGTCTTCACGTCGAACGTATACTGCTGCACTTGGTCGCTGCCGCAGTTCGGGATGTACACAAATTTATTAGATGGATCGGTCAAAAGAGAGTGCGGATTTTTGCCGGTGGCGATGACGGTCGAAGCGTTGCTCGACACGGTTAGGTCTGAATTCAGGCGATACGTGGCGGCCTGATCCCCGTTGTAAGAGGCCATGAGCAGATGCTGTCCGGTGCGGTCGATGGCCAAATACACGGGGTTGTTCACGACGGGCGTGACGGTCTTTTGCTTGAGCGAACCATCAGCAGGATTCAACTCATAAGTCGCCACAGACTTGATGGTGCGCAAGGCGGCGTAGAGATGTTTTCCGCCCGGATGAAAAGCGAGCGGGCCGGGACCACCCTCGGCGGCGTAGCTGCCTTTCTCAGTCAGGTCACCCGTCTCCGTATTTAGTTGGTAGAGCAGGATGCGGTTGTCATTGCCTGCCGACACATACACGTGCGAGTTGCCCGCGTGCGTCTGAATCAGGCTGCCGATCAGGCAGATAATGGATAACGCTGACAGTATGCTTGATCTCATGATTTCAATTGGATGTGAAATGGGGTGAACACGTTCAATAAGCAGAGGTCTTGAAGGCAAGTCGTCGCAATCGCCTGCTGGACGCTGTGGTGAACCGGGCCTATCATCCGCGCATGCAGTTGGAAGATCATGTCGGAGATGTGCTGGCCAAGTCGCGCAGCTTTACGGGCACCGAACCAGCAGTGCTGGCGCAGGCGGCGGGTTTGACGGTGGCAGAATACGCGCAACTTGAGGATTCTGGTCAATGTGGCAAGACGCCGAACTACGCGGCTCTCGCGAAACTTCTGCAGGTGGACGCCGGTAAACTCGAAGGCTTGGCTCGCGGTTGGCAGCCTCAGCCGGTGGACACGGGCACGTGGCGCGAAATCCGCCAGATCACTTCGCCCGCCAAAAGCATGAAAGTGCATTGCTATCTCATCTGGGATGAGGTGACCCGTGACGCCGCTTTGTTTGATACGGGCACAGACGCCGAGGCCATCTTCAAGATTCTTGACGCGGAGCAGTTGACCCTGCGCTACATCTTCATCACGCACTCCCACTGGGACCATGTGGAGGTGTTGGGGACGATCCGGGAGAAGCATCCGAAAGCGCGGGTCCGTTCCGGCTCCAAGAATGTGCCCGTGGACCAGCGCAACCGGCCCAGCGAATGTGTGCAGCTTGGCAGCCTGCGCATCAATCATCGTGAAACGCCCGGTCACTGCGAGGATGGCGTGACGTATATCATCGGCAACTGGCCGGAGGATGCGTCCTATGTTGCCATCGTGGGGGACGCCATTTTCGCCGGTTCCATGGGCGGTGCGCGTCAGCTTCTGGATCTGGCGCGGCAAAAGGTGCGCGAGCAGATACTCACCCTGCCGGAGGATGCGCTGATCTGTCCTGGCCACGGTCCCTTGACCACGGTGGCGCAGGAGAAGCAGCATAATCCTTTTTTCTGACATCATCTCCTCCGCATGTTTATCGCGAGGTCGCGGCGTAAACGCTCGCGATTGACGGCATCGTGAAACTCCACGGGGTTATAATCATCCGTGAGCACCAGCCCGTGCTCTGGATTGGGCGTGTCGCTGTCATTCCGATAGGCATACTCCGCCTCGCTCCTTTTATACTCATGCACCCGTTGCAAGTCCGGCTCGCGGACACGTTTTAGCTCGTTCGCATCGGAGGCGACGAAGAACACGTTGCCTGCGCCCGAGTGATGTATCTTCACGCTCTTGAAGACGGCTTTCAACGTCTTGTCCAGCGAGGCGAGGAAGAAATCTTTGCCCGGCTCGAAATTACCAAAGCTGTTGATCACCAGCACACCGCCGGGACTCAGGCGATTCTTCATGGAGATAAAAGCCTCGCGAGTCATCAGATGCGAAGGGGAGGAATCACCGAGAAACGCATCAAGGATCATCGCATCGTATCTTTTGGTGGATTCATTCAGGAACTGGCGACCATCACCGATTGTGAGGTTCATTTTTTCCGTCTGGAGGTCGAAATATTTTTGTCCCACCGGAACCACGGCCGGATTGATCTCCACGACATCCACCTTGCAGCCGTCACGCACGAATTCCATCGGCACAATCCCCACGCCCAAGCCGATGCACAACACTTCCTGAAGCGGCTCACGATAAACCTGCGCCAATCCGTGCAGCATGTAGGTGAAGAGCGAGACGCTTTTCTTTTCGGACGGGTCGTAGGTGTTTTGCCAGAGATAATCATTCAGATAATACAGATGGTCCGAATGGGTG
>JAJNBN010000302.1 GCA_021156225.1 Verrucomicrobiota bacterium
CCGATCCTGACGACGCCTCGGATTGTGGTGACCCAGATCTGCCCGATCACTCCGATCCTGCAGGGTGGTATCCTCACCTACAGCGGCACAGTCAGCAACGCGGGCAACATCACGTTGACCAACATCATTGTGATGAGCGACCGTCCGGCGGCTAACACGGTGATCTTCACCCGTGCGAGCCTCCTCCCCGGTGCCTCAGCCAGTTTCTCAGGCAGCTATCAGGTGCCTACGAACTGCTGCGTGGTCTCGAGCACGGTCAAAGGCAGCGGCCAAGGCTGCGTCGGAGAGACGGTCACCGATACCGCTACGCGCACCTGCACGGTGCTGACAACGCCCGCGATTGTGGTCACCAAGGTCTGTGTGCCGGGTGCCCTTCGTCCGGGTGACTTGCTGACCTACAGCGGCACCGTCCGCAACTCGGGTAACATCACGCTCATCAATGTGACCGTGGTGAACAACTTCCCGGTCAGCAATTCGCCGGTCATCGGACCGATCACGCTGGCCCCGGGTGAATCCGCTCCTTACACCGTCTCCTACATCGTTCCCGTAGACTTCTGCGGAACTGATACGGTCACGGCCAGCGGTCTGGACGTCTGCACGTTCGCTCCGGTGTCGAACAGCGTCACCTCGACCTGCCCGGTGACATTCAGCCCGCGCATCGCGGTCACCAAGAACTGCCCGGCGTCGCCTACTCAGCGAGGCGGCCTGTTCGTCTTCACGGGCACGGTCAGCAACACTGGTGATGTCACATTGAACAACGTCTATGTGACGAACAGCAAGCCGACGAACAACGCTCCGGTCATCGGACCGATCACGCTGGCACCGGGTCAAACGGTCAACTTCTCCGGAAGTTACATCGCCCCGACCTGCTGCTGCTTCATGATCGATACGCTGACCGCCCGCGGTCAGGACCGTTGCGCAGGCAGTAATGTGACATCCACGGCGACCGCCGTCTGTCCGTTGCTCTCCAACCCGGGCCTGGCCTTGATCCAGACCTGCCCGCCGGTGCCGAGCGCCATGGGCAGCGTGTATAACTACAGTGGTTATGTCACCAACTCCGGTGATGTGGTCCTGACGAACGTGTTCGTGTTCGGTCCGCAAGGAAGCAGCACTGTGGTGCTGGGCCCGATCGAATTGGCTCCGGGTGAAATCGAGTTCTACTCCGGTTCCTACACCATTCCCGCGAACACCTGCTCCGCTACGGTCACGACCAGCGGCCGCGATACCTGCGGCGGCAATCTGGCCACCAACAGTGTCAGTTGCCCCGTCGCCACCACGCCGGTCATCCTGATCACGCAGAACTGCCCGCCCGGACCAGTCACGAACGGCAGCAATGTTGCTTACACCGGAACGGTGCGGAACATCGGTAATATCACGCTGACGAATGTGTTCGTGTTCGGCAGCCAGCCGAACGCGGCGATCATGGGGCCGATCACGCTCATTCCGGGCGCCTCCGCTCCGTTCTCCGGCAACTACACCGCCACGGGCGGTTCGAACCCGACGACCAACTCCTCGACGGGTGTGGTCAGCTACACGCCGACCAACACGGTGCGGACCACGGGCATGGACATCTGCCAGGCCCGCACAGTCACTGCCGCCGCCGACTGCCAGGGACCGGTTGCATCCCCATCCTCGCCCTCAATGACCACCGGGCCCGCGACAGGTGAGGGAGAGTTCACCCTCTCCTTCCCGACCACCAATGGCGAAACCTACACGGTCCAATACAAGAACGCCTTGGGCGATTCGACCTGGACCGACCTGGAAACCGTCACCGGAACAGGCGGGGTGATACAAATCATCGACGAGGACTCCCAAGTGCAACCGTCACGGTTCTACCGGGTCATCATCGCGCAGTGATAAATACGGTTCTGATCTGAACATCCCAGCCGGAGGAAAGTTCCTCCGGCTGGATTTTTGAAAAATTTAAATAAACAGCTTATGAAAAACACTACGACACTACTGACCGGGATACTTTGGATGGGAGCCCTGTGCTTCGCCGCCCAAGGAGCCGGAACACCCAAAATCCATTTCGACAAGATGACCATCGACTTCGGGAAAGTCTCCCAGGTCGATACCGTCACCGGAGTCTTTAAGTTCAAGAACACCGGCGATGGGATTCTCAAAATAGAAGCACCCAAGCCTTCTTGCGGTTGCACCCTGGCGGAATTGAAACCGGATACACTGAATCCGGGAGAAAGCGGAGAACTGCCTTTCACGATGCATCTGGGCCAGTCGAAGGCGATCTTCGACAAACACATCGCGGTGAAGTCAAACGATCCGACCACGCCGGAAGTCACGCTCAGCATCAAGGCTGACTACACGCCGCTCTATGAAATCAATCCGCTGACGCTCGCGCCCAAGCTGGCCTTCGGAGTGAATGATACCGCTCAGTTCACCACCCTGACCCGCCATGACGGGAAGCCCTTGAAGATCGCAAAGGTCGAGGTCTCCCAGCCGTGGATCAAGGCGACGGTGGAACCGGAAGCCAAAAAGAACGCGTCGAGTGCCAATATTCGTGTCGCCATCCAGCGGGATGGCGCACCGCGCCGTTTCAATGAATACGTCCACGTCTATGTGGAAGGACAGACGAACAAGCCGGTGGCCAGCATCTACGTCTATGGCCAGATCATGGGCGAGATCTCGGTGACTCCGGAGGCGCTCTACTGGAGCATCACGGATGCGCCCACAGGCAAAGAAGCACGCCCGGAAGCCACCGTGGTCCGCAAAGTGACCATCCGTTCGGCTGATGGCAAAGCCTTGGCCTTGAAAAATCCGGCGAGCTCGATGAAGGGGCTCAAAGTTGAACTGGTGAAAAAAGACAAGGGCATGGTCTATGAATTGATCGCCCGTTTGGATGAGGTTCCCGCCGCTACGGTCAGCGGCAGCATATCGTTTGAGACCTCGGTGGCTTCGGAGCCCAAGATGACAGTGCCTTTCGTCATCAATGTGTTCAAGCCGTGAACGATTGTCAGGCAGAAGCTGCATGAAGAAGACCTTGATACAGGCTTTACTGCTGGTTTTGCTGGGGATCGGAGCCGGACTCGGGGCGAATCAAATCTCGCCCCGGGGTCTGCCCCTGATCACCCCGGCGAAACCGGTGGCAGCACCCAGTGAATTCATCACCCTGGAAAAGGCCAAACTCCTGTGGCAGAGCGGCTCTGGCTTGTTCCTTGATGCACGCGCACCGGCTGATTACGCAGCCGGTCATATCGGCAACGCGCTCAATCTTCCCGCCCAATCCTTCACCCAACATTTCGGCGAAGTGGCACCCATGCTCGCTCCTGAATCGGAACTCATTCTCTATTGTGACGGCAAGGAATGCGATCTCAGCCATCGGCTGGCCACAACACTCCGTCAGCAGGGTTATACAAATATTCACATCCTGTTCAACGGTTGGACGGAATGGCGACAAGCCGGATTGCCAACCACGCCAGGAGGAAAGAAGTGAAAACTGTGCAGAACGGTCACGATCATCATCTTTGCTGGTCGAACGAAAAAAAAGAACCCTCCCGCTCGGACTCGGACACTACACGTCGCATCAACTGGTTGCTGCGTTTGGCCGTGGGGGGGGCTTTTGTGCTGGCGGGCGCGCTCAAGATTGCCGACCCGGCGAAATTCGCCGTGGATGTGGGCAACTATCGTTTGCTACCGCATGAACTAAACAACTTGGTGGCGATTCTGATTCCGTGGATCGAAGTGGCGGCTGGAGTATTCGTGCTGGCGGGGATCTGGCTGCGACCCGCTGCGCTGGTCATCAGCAGCCTGACGGTGATGTTCTTTTTCGTCATCCTTTCCGCACTCGCCCGGGGATTGAATATGGACTGCGGCTGTTTCGGTACGGTCGGAGGCCAGCATGTAGGTCTGGTCAATCTGGCGATCGACTCCACGTTATTTTTCCTCGCGGCAAACTTGTTCATCCGTTCTCCCGCTGGCCCGCAGGATACTCTCTTCAGAGAAGCTGGTGCGCAGGTTTCTGCATCACCAAATGAGGCTTCAACGAAGGCAAGTTCGGCAAGCTGACGCGTCACTTCAGTAGTGTGCGGTGATATGGCATCAGTTGCTGTAAACGATCCCTGCGGCTGCCGAAAGGTGGCTGCAGGGCTTTTAGTTTCGCCACCAAGAAAAAATTCCCGAAATTCTTTTCTTTCATGGACTCTTCCTTATTGGTTGAGCTGCTTCCCTTGGAAAGGGCCTGAAAATACGCCGCGACAGGATGTCCATTCGATTGGGCGCAACGTCTGCCAAAGCTTTCGCAGAAGCTTGCCGCGAGATTTCTCTAAGGAACAATGCACACCGATTCACACCGGTCAGCTTCTCCTGCCAAGGACCATCACCTAATGGAAATCATAGGACTTACTCCCCACCAACGCTTCCTGTGGGAGCCGGTGGACCTTCCGAGCCTTCACATGGATCACATTGTCGACGTGCTGTAATTTCCCCTCCACCTGCAAAAAGGATTCTTCGGTAATTAATAGCCGTTGGGTCTCAAACAGATCAGGTGTGACCACCACATTACTGATGCCCGTTTCATCTTCCAGGCTTAGAAAGACGAATCCTTTGGCGGTGCCAGGCCGCTGCCGGCAGATCACGTTTCC
Source organism: Verrucomicrobiota bacterium (assembly GCA_021156225.1). Classification (GTDB taxonomy): domain Bacteria; phylum Verrucomicrobiota; class Verrucomicrobiia; order Limisphaerales; family JAEYXS01; genus JAEYXS01. The sequence continues at coordinate 4,596 of JAJNBN010000302.1, forward strand.
AGCCACGCGGACATATGTGCCATCAGCACATCTGGCCAAATCACACGCCCGGCATATCCCGCCCAATTGTGTACGTATTAAGGCCATCGGATGCTTTCCGGTCGTCAGGTGCATTCCGCCGAAATCTGCCTGTATTCGCTCTGGATAAGTCATCGGGACCAGCGGTGAGGCCTGCGGGGTTTGTTCAGCCCGCTCAAAAAGATCGCCCTCCAGCATAGTTTTCTCGACCTGCCAGAGGGCTGCGCGACGATGCTCTGCCAAACAATTCAAAGCACCCACCTCGGCTAAAACACGCAATTCCTCTTTCCCCAGGCGAAGCCTGCTTTTGAAATCCTCCAGCGAATCGAATGCTCTGCCTTCACAAGCTTCCAATATCCGCAAAGCGCCGGCGTGGCTTAGCCCCCGCACCACGCGCAAGCCCAAGCGGATGGAATCGTCCGGTTCTATTTTGCAATCCCAACCTGATAGCAGAACACACACCGGCCGAAATTTCAGCCCATGCCGTTCACCGTCCTTGATAAGAGTGGCCGAGGAATAGAAACCCATCGGCTGGTTGTTCAGCAGACTGGCGTAAAATTCAGGCGCTCGATGGACTTTCAAGTAAGCCGAAGCATAAGCCAGATGGGCAAAACTGATGGCATGCGATTCGGGAAAGCCATACAGGGCGAAGGAATTGACCGTAGC
>JAJNBN010000303.1 GCA_021156225.1 Verrucomicrobiota bacterium
GCCGCATTCGTGGTGAAGCTTTGGAAACGGATATCGATGGCCACATGTCCCCGTTCCCGCTTGGTGGAGCGCATGGTGCCGGTAAGCGCCAGCAGGACCAAAACGGCCACGCCGATCAAATACTTCTGTTTTTGGGAAAGCGACATCCACCAAGAGAGTTACGGCGGTGCGGTTGGTTAACAAGGAGAAATCGCCTTGTGGTTTCGTCTATAGAATCCTTTCCTGAATGGGGAAGTGGATTTAGAATACCATCCATGCGTCACCGCTTGCTCCTCGTTATCGGAATGCTGGTCACCTTAGTGACACAGACCTTTGCCCAGACGACCAACACTGCCCCTCGCTTCAACACCCGCTTTGAAGGCGCCTCCCTCGGCAAGATAATGGCCGTGGGTGAGAATGAGTTTCGCTGCGCGGTGGCGGGGCAATATGACGAACGCGGGCGCAATCGCCAGGTGAGCTGGTTTTATTTCCGGATGGAGAATGTGGCGAAGCGTCCGCTCACGCTCACGTTCACCGAGCTGGAGGGTGAGTACAATGACAAGCCCGGATCCGTCTCCATGGACAAGACGGACCAACCCGTCATCAGCTACGATCAGCAAAACTGGTCCTATCAGACGAACACGGCGTGGAACGCGGAGACAAAGGAACTCACGCTGCGCTTCACCTCGGAGCAGGACACAGTGTGGGTGGCGCTGCTCGTGCCTTATACCCATGCCACTCTGTTGAAATGCCTGGCTGATATCGAGCGTTCACCCCACGCACTGGTGGAGGTGATGGGCAGCACGGTGCAAGGCCGTGATCTGCACGTGGTGACGGTGACGAACCCAGACATCCCGGCAGCGCAGAAGAAGACGGTCTGGTTGCAGGCGCGCCAGCATGCTTGGGAAACGGGCACTTCCTTCACGATGGAAGGGGCCTTGCGCTGGGTGATCTCGGATGATCCGGCGGCGAAGGCCCTGCGGGACAAGGTCATCTTCAAGTTCACGCCCATGCTGGACCCGGATGGCTGCGCGACGGGCCAGGTGCGTTTCAATGCGAACGGCTACGATGTGAACCGGCACTGGAACAAGGTGGACTTGCAGCATAAGGAGTTTCTGAAGCTCATGCCGGAGATCTGGTATGCGAAGAAAACGATCCTCGCCCATCATGCGCAGCATCCCATCGCCGTGATGATCAATCTGCACAACACCAAGACGGAGTATATGGATACGCAAGCGAGCGATGACGCATCTCAGGCGATGTTCCAAAAATTGTTCGATAATTTGCAGTCCCAGACGCTGTTCGATCCCACCCGCAAGCTGGGGATCCGGCTCGTGACGTCAGGCGATGCGAATTCCATGTATCACGACGCTAAAGTCCCCGTGGCATTGATGGAGCTGCGCACACTCAGCGGACCGAAGCTCGGCCGCTATACGACGCACGAGGATCGGTTGAAGTATGGGGCGCAACTGATTCGTGTGATGGCGGAGACGGTAGTGGAGAAGTAACTCACTTGGTAGGGCCCGTCTGTCCTCCGCGTGCCGCGACGAAGCAGGAATCGGCCGATGTAACGAAGACACTTCCACAGGCCTGGTGACTATCCTATCAATTTGAACATCACAAACTATCCGTACCACGGCCCGCTGAGGACAGACGGGCCCTACCTCATAACCAGTTCTTGTTTCCCGTGAAGCTTTTCCGCTAACTTTCGTCTAACCCTGTTAACCGCGCGGAGTCCTGCTCTGCGATTTTGATTTATGATGAATTCTACCCGCCGCTTTGGTGCCCTTGTTCTGGGATTGCTGGCCCTTGCTCCCGCCTTGCTGTTCGCCGCGCAGCCAGCACCCACCGTCATCCTCATCAGCGTGGATGGTCTCGCGTCCTATTATCACAACGATCCGAAGGCACACATCCCCACCATTCGCTGGATGGCTGAGAACGGCGCACGCGCCGAGCGCATGGAGGCTTCATTCCCCACGGTGACGTGGCCGAACCACACCACGCTCGTCACCGGTGTGCACGCTGGCAAACACGGCGTCATCGGGAACAATTACTACGACCGCAAAGAGAACAAGAATGTGGCTCTGATCCCCGATCCGCTCTTCGACAAGGAAGAGATCGTGAAGGTGCCGACGGTTTATGACGTGGCGCATCTGGCGGGGTTGAAGACGGCCGGTGTCATCTGGCCCGCGAGCCGTAATGCGAAGCACCTCGATTGGCAGGTGCCTGATGTGTTCGAGCAGGAATTGTTCGAGAAATATGGCACGCCCTCCCTGCTCGCGGAATTGCGGGCCAAAGGCATCCCTATCGAGAAGCAGATGGAGTGGTGCAAGGCGGGCAATGCCGGGAAGCCGCAGCGCGACTGGATGTATACGCGCATCGCCGAGCACATCCTGACCACCCACAAACCGAACTTCCTCGCCATCCATCTGGTGTCTGTGGATTCCTTCGAGCACAGCAACGGGCGCAACAGCCCGGAGGCGTACTGGGCGTGCAATGATTCCGACAATCGCATCCGCGAGCTGATGGAAGCGGTAAAGGCCGCAGGCTTGGCGGACCGCACGACCTTCGTCGTCACGTCGGATCACGGTTTCATCAGTTACACGAACAATATCAATATCAACGTGCTCTTGCAGAAAGAAGGGCTCGTCAACATTGCGGGCACGAAGATCACCGACAGCAAAGTGCATTTCCTAAGCCAGGGCGGCGGCGGTTTCCTCTACATCCGCGATGAAGCGAACAAAGAGGCCATCATCAAGCAGCTCGTGCCCAAGTTGAAGGCGACGGAAGGTGTGGAGAATGTGCTCGAGCCGAAAGATTTCGCCTCCGTGGGCCATGTGCTTCCATCACAAGATCCGCGCACGCCTGACTTGATGATCGCTGCGGCGGATGGCTACTCCTTCTCCGACAGCGCGGCACCGAAAGACCTCATCACCCCATCAGGCGGCGTGAAAGGCACCCATGGTTATCACCCGAAGCATCCGTTGATGTACGCGAGCTTTGTGGCCTGGGGCGCCGGCATCAAGAAAGGCGTGACGCTGAAAGAGATCCGGAACGTGGACGTGGCCCCGACCATCGCCGCCGTGCTAGGTCTGGAGATGAAAAATGTGGAGGGGCGGGTGCTGAAGGAGATACTCAAAAAGTAGCCGCTACCCTACGACCTCGGAGGGTTTATACTTTTCAAATTCTACATCCACGCCGTGAGCGAAATAATGGTCTTTCTTCAGCAGGGTGAAATGGAGGGAGAACTTTCCTTCCTCAGTGCCATAAAGGTTGATGCATTCGAGTTTTAAGTCATTTGGGGATAGCGTTTCGCTTCCATTCGGAGCCCCTTTTCTCTCATAGGCGACATTGATTTGAATGGCGGATTCAATCAGAAGTCCTTCAAATCCCACCTTGATCTGCTGATAGGTTTTCACCTGTATCGCATTTGGAAAACCATCTTTGCAGTCCTCGCCGCAGACCGGCACTTCACCCCACTCCGGCTCCGTAAGCATGGCCTCCCAAGACTGGGAATAACGCTCGACGGTTCCGAACACCGGATGGGACATCACTTCCTGCAGTTTGTCGAAAGGATCGTAGTTCCATCCATAGATGAGTACACCGATGAAGATAGCAAAAAATATGACCAAAACGATTATCCCTAAATAGCCGTCGTTCATTCCAAAGCATAGGCTCGCCAACGCTGACGAGTCTATCCTTGAACGATCGGAAACCGGGCGATGACTTTTTTACTTTCTTTGGGTTGCGTCGTGAAGTGGGAGGCTTATGCTTTGCCTTTTATCGGCTAAAGCTATGCAGACGTATCAGAATTTCATCGGTGGCGAGTGGGTTTCCGCCAAGTCCGGCCAGACGTTCCAAAACACCAATCCGGCCGATACGCGCGAAGTGGTGGCGCAGTATCCGCAGAGCGGCCAGCCAGATGCGCTCGCCGCAATCGAGGCTGCGAAGGCGGCCTTGCCCGCGTGGTCTGGCATGACCTCGGTAGCCCGTGGTCGCGTGCTTAGCAAAGCGAGCCAGCTCATCGAAGCCCGCAAGCCCGAGCTCGCCAAGCTCCTCACGCGTGAGGAAGGCAAGACCCTCGCGGAAGCCACGGGCGAAGTGCAGCGCACCGCCGATATCTTCCGCTTCTTCGGCGGGCTCAGCTACACCGTGGGCGGCCAGACGATCCCCCACGATCTGCCGAATAACCTGCTCTACACGCGCCGTGAACCCGTCGGCGTGGTGGCGCTCATCACGCCGTGGAATTTCCCCATCGCCATTCCGGCGTGGAAGATGGCTCCGGCGCTCTTGTGCGGTAACACGGTGATCATCAAGCCCGCGTCCCAAGCCCCCGCGATGACGATGGAGCTGGCGAAGATTTTGACGGAAGCGGGTTTGACCAAGGGCGCGCTGAACGTGGTGACGGGTGACGGTCGCGCGGTGGGTGGCGAGCTTTCCTCGAATCCAACCGTGGCGGCACTGTCCTTCACGGGTTCATACAAAGTCGGCAATTCCGTTTATCAACAGCTCGCCAAGAACATGACGCGCGCGCAGATGGAGATGGGCGGCAAGAACCCCACCATCGTCCTCGCGGATGCAGACCTCGACCTCGCTGCGCGCCTCGTGGCGATCGCGGGCTTTGGTCTTACCGGTCAGGCTTGCACGGCGACCAGCCGCGTCATCGTGGAGAAGAGCGTGGCGGAAGCATTCACCGCGAAGCTCGTGGAGAAGGCCAAGGCCATCAAGGTGGGCAATGGTTTGGGCGACGGTGTGACGATGGGACCGGCCGTGAACGAGCAGGAGTTCAAGGGCAACTTGGAATACATCGACATCGCGGTGAAGGAAGGCGCGAAACTCGTCTGGGGTGGCCAACGCCTTGCGGAAGGTGATTTGGCCCACGGGTACTTCATGCAGCCCGCCGTGCTGAGCGGTGTGACGCCCGGCATGCGCATCGCGCAGGAAGAAGTTTTCGGTCCAGTCGTCGCGGTCATCGCCGTGGAGAATTTCGAAGAGGCCATGACTGTTGCCAATAGCGTCGATGTCGGCCTTTCCGCCGCCATCGTGACGAAGGACATCAAGAAAGCCATGATCTACTCCGAGCGCATCCAGGCCGGCGTGGTGAAGGTGAACCAGATTTCGACCGGGCTGGCACTGCAGGCGCCGTTCGGTGGGGTGAAGAAATCCAGCACGGATTCTTTCAAGGAACAGGGAGCGGGCGCGATCGAATTCTATTCGCGCATCAAGACCGTGTATCTCGATTACTCGGCTTAATTAAACATGAAGTCCGACGCGCCTGTTTGGGGCAGAACGCGTCAAAA
>JAJNBN010000304.1 GCA_021156225.1 Verrucomicrobiota bacterium
CCTGCTGCTTTTCATGATTGGTTTGGAGATTGACCTGAAGAAGATCCTGGGCGCGGGCAAGCTCATCACGCTCACCGCTATTTCACAGATATTTGGCGGTTTCTTGTTCTCCTTCATCTTTTTCTGGCTCTTGCGCACCTCGCTGGATAACTCGCTGAGCATCGCGTATCTCATCGTGGCCAGCGTGCTGAGCAGCACGGTCATCATCGTCAAGATCCTCTATGATAAGCGGGAGCTCGATACGTTCGCGGGCCGGTTAACACTGGGTATCTTGGTGTTGCAAGACTTGGTCGCGATCATCCTGCTGGCTGTTCAACCGAACTTGGACGATCCGAAATTGAGCGTTTTTGCCCTCTCGTTGTGCAAGGCGGCCTTCCTCATTCTCGTCGCCTTTGTGGTCAGCCGTTACCTGCTGCCGCCCTTGTTCCGCAGCATCGCGCGCTTGCCAGAACTGGTGCTGGTCGGGGCCATCGGATGGTGCTTCTGGGTTTCGTGGATGGCCAGCAACCTGGGTCTATCTGCGGAAATGGGCGCACTCGTCGCCGGTGTGGCGCTCTCCACATTCCCTTACACCTTGGACGTCACGGCGAAGGTCACAAGCCTCCGGGATTTCTTCGTCACTCTGTTTTTCGTCGCCTTGGGCATGACCATCCCCGCGCCCACTTGGGAGTTGCTGCGCGGTGCGATCATCTTTTGCTCCATTCTCGTAGTGGGCCGGTTCATCACGGTTTTCATCCCAATGCTCAAGATGCACTGCGGTCATCGCGCGAGTTTGCTCACTTCCATCAATCTGGCGCAGGTCAGCGAGTTCTCGCTCGTGATCGTGGCGCTGGGCATCCAGTACAAGCACATCACGGAAAAGACCGCCGGCATCGTTAGCTACGCGTTCGTCATCATGGCCATCGTTTCCACCTATGCGATTGCCAATGCGGAGAGCATCATCCGCCGCTTGAGCAACATGCTTAGCGACGTCAATATCGATGATCTCAACGAAGAGGGTTCCACGCTGAACATGCACGGTGGTCAGGCCAAGGTTTACCTGCTGGGCTTCTCCTGGGCGGCCAGCTCCTTGCTGGATGACATCCGCCGCAAGCAGCCGGACCTGGTGCGTGATCTGGCGGTGGTCGATTTCAATCCACAAGTGAATGAAGGATTAGCCAAGCGTAACGTCCGCGTCATCTATGGCGATATCAGCCAGCGCGACACCTTGATCCATGCGGGTGTGGACCAGGCGCAGATCATCGTCTGCACGCTGCCGAACAGCATCTTGAAGGGCAGCACAAACCAGAAGCTCGTACGCATGCTGCGTGAGATCAATCCCACTGCGAAGATCATCATGCACGCGGAATACTTCGCGGACCTGCCGGCGCTGTATTCCTCGGGCGCCAGTTACGTGAGCGTACCTCGTCTCACCGAAGCGGCGGAACTGCTGGAGATGATCGATGCCGCGAACAAAGATTTGCTGGATGAAAAACGCGCCGCGCAGGAAGTCTTTGTGCGGAAGCGCGATGAAGTCATCCCCTGATATTTCTGTTCCCTATATTTTCATGAAGCTTTCCGAATTGAAACGAGCCCTCGCCACCGCCGTCACTGCGGCCCAGGCCGCCGGGGCTTTGATGCGCAAAAACCTCGGTTCAAAAAAAGTCATCAACGAGGCCACGCAACACGACATCAAGCTGGAGCTGGATGTGCGCTGCCAGAAGCTCATCGAGAAGACCTTGCGGAAGGCGTTTCCCACCATCGCGATTCTCGGCGAGGAAGGCGTGCTGGGGGATACGAGCGCGGAGTATCGCTGGGTGGTGGACCCGATCGATGGCACGGTGAATTTCACTTACGGCCTGCCGCATGCGTGCGTGTCCATCGCCTTGCAAAAGCGCGGGGAGACGGCCAAGGAGCGAAAGCAGAGCGGTTATCCGGATGGTTACACGACCATCATCGGTGTGGTGTTCGATCCGTTCACGAATGATCTGTGGACGGCCATCAAGGGCCAGCAGGCGCAGTTGAACGGTAAGAAAATTTCTGTGAGCAAACGGACGAAATTGCAGGAGAGCATCGTGGCGATGGGTTTCGCGAAGTATGAGAGCACGCTGGCGAAGATGCTGCCGGTCTTCAACAAGCTGGTGCATAAGGTGCGGAAAATCCGCATCATGGGCGCGGCGGCGCTCTCAATGACGTATGTGTCGAATGGCCGCATGGATGCTTACAAGGAATATGGCGTGCGCTTGTGGGACATCGCTGCAGGCGGCCTCATAGTGGAATGTGCGGGTGGAGAATTCTGGCGCCGGGCGGTAGATGACCAGCACGGTTACGAGATCGTGGTGAGCAATGGGAAGTTGCGGAAGCTGATCGAGGCGGATTAAGCCGCAGGAAAACGGTGAACAAATGCCTGATGTTAGGCACACAAGTTTTCTACGGTTCGCCCGGACAGAAATCTTGAGTTCGATACCGTGAACAAAAGGCTTCAGAATGACCGCTTTACTGGCTGAGGCTGGGTGGTTTCGAAGGGGCGCTGACCACAGCAACAGATCTGACCATGGCCTGATACATGCCTTGCTCGTCTTTTTTCACGCCGCCTAAGGGTTTCCAGCCTTCCCTTAGGAGTGCGTTCACTTTCGCTTCAAACACTGGGATACAGTCGGCAGGTTTATAGTGGTGGTGATGCACTACCTTATATTCCAAGTCTTCCATGGGCTTCCTTTTTTGTTACTGCTGGTTAGGCATTGACCGGCGCAAGGCTGAGCCTCCTCATATGAGCTGCTACCTGATCTTCTGGTCTGGCAATTCACCCTTGATGCCTTCATCCAGCGGCATGCGGTCGGGGTTGGCCCCGGCGTCCGAGATGAGGCGATTCAGTTCGGCGCGCAGCTCGGCGGTTTTGCGTTTCATGGCGGGTTCATGGATGAGGTTAATGGCTTCATCCGGGTCCGTCTTCACGTTGTAGAGTTCTTCCATGTGCTTGTCCGCACTGCCATCGCCGTGCGGGTAGCGGATGTATTTCCAGTTGTCCGTACGGATGGCGCGGACGTTGGGCGTGTAGGGGAACTGTTTCTCGTAGTTGTATTCGTAATACCAGGCCGTGCGCCAGTCCTTGACCTTGCCTTGCACGAGCGGCTTCCAGGAGCGGCCATGGGCACCCACGATTTCGCCCACGCCGCAGATATCGAGGATGGACGGTGCGAAGTCCAAGGTGAGCACCTGTTGCTCGATGACCTTCGGGCTTTTCGTGAGGCCCGGGTAACGGACGACCAGGGGCACGCGGATGCTGGGCTCGTGAGCGGTGCGCTTGTCCACCATGCCGTGCTCGCCGTTGAGCAGGCCATTGTCGCCCGTGTAGATGAAGAGCGTGTTGTCCAGTTCGCCCATCTCTTTGAGCTGATTGTAGAGCAGGCCGACACTGTCATCGACGGATTGGATCGTGCCCCAATAGGCGCGGGTCATGTTCTCAAAGGCCACCACGCCTTCGGGAGATGTGTCCGGGAAATTCTTGCGCCATTCGAAGAGTGGCCCATAGATGCCGTGCCAGGTGCTGAGACGCTGCTTCACCCAAGTGGGTTTTTTATCGAGTTGAAACGCCGTCTCAGGATAGGGGACGCGGACATGGTTGAAGCTGTTCGAGTATTTGGCCTCGGGAAAATAAAAGCTATGGGGAGCCTTGTGACCGAGCATCAGGAGGAAGGGCTGGCCGGGCGGGCGTTCCTTCAACCAGTTCATCGCGAGATCCGTGACGACGTGGGTGTAGTAACCGGGCAGGACCTTGCGCGTCCCATCCACGTTGAATTCTGTGTCGAAATATTTGCCCTGTCCCTTGTGCGTGGCGAAGTAATCGAAGCCGGGACGTTTCTCGTCGTTGTCCTCGCCCATGTGCCACTTGCCGATGTAGGCAGTTTTGTAACCGGCCTCATGCAGACGCCGCGGGAAACTCATCATGTCCGGTGGATACTCGGTGAAATTGTTCACGACACCATGAGCATGTGCGTAAACACCGCTCAGGATGGAAGCGCGGCTGGGCGAGCATAGTGACGTAGTGCAAAACGCGTTCTTGAAATACACGCCTTCCTGGCCGAGACGGTCGATGTTCGGCGTCTTGAGATGCGGACTCTTGCCGGAAATGCTGATCGTGTCCCAGCGCTGGTCATCGGTGAGCACGAAGACGACGTTGGGCTGTTTCTTGGTGGCGGCCACGGCCGTGCCGGAGAAGGCCAACGCCAAGACTACGAATACGGCCAAAGCCGCCCGGTGAACACATGTGAACTTCATAGGAGGAGTGCACTAGAGATAGCCGGGAACGGGGCGGGGTGCAAATGGGAAGTGAGGGAGGATCAGCCACAAAGAAGCACAAAATGCTCGAAAAGAACACAGACGGATATGAAGCGGGGCTATTTACCAGAATTGCGATCTGGGTAAGCTCCTAGCCCCTGCACAACTGTTGCTTGAATATTGGTATCCGCATTCAACTCACCGAGATATTTCCCCCAAACTTCACCAGATGCAGTAGAACTGGGAGAATTGTTAATCAGCGCCTGCATCAGGGGTGAACTCCAAACTCTACCTTTTCGAGTCTCGCCTTCGACCACTGAGTTGCCGTACCAGCCGAAGACTTTTCCGTCGACTTCAAATTTTGCGTAAGGAAGCGCAGTAGCTCGCATGAAATCAACGTAAACAGCTTCTTTACGCAGCATGGTGATGAACTGTTTGCGGAGTTGTTCAGGGAGTTCGATTTCCACCTCGTCGAAATGCAGCTTCAATAGCACCTTTGCATCATCAGGAATATCTAATAAGCCCGGCATCGGATAGCTCGCCGGTGCGCTGTTGCGAATTCTCTCTGCATTTGTTTTTGCCTCAATTTTCCACTCGGCTAGAAACTCCACAATGGCAGAGACCATACTGATTATCACAAGGCAGATGGCGAAAATTTTTAGCGGACGAGAACCGTTCAGAATGGGATAGACAAAGAAAGCACCCGAGCAAACAAACCACCCCCAACAATAACAGGCCAGCATGCTGCCCATGATGAGGCCAATGACGCCAAGTCCGAAACTTAGACGGGCGAGGTAGGGCTTGGGCAATTCGCGTTTGAAAAGACCGCTCACTTCGCCTTGTAGCCTTCCCACAGCCATTCGAGGGCACCAGCGAGGGTTTGGCGGGTGACGCGGCCATCGGTGTGGCCGGCGGCTTCGGCGAAGACGTAGCGGTAAGGATAGCCTTTGGCTTTCAAGGCGGCGGCCATGCGTTCATTGGCCATTACCCAGTTGTGCAGGGAGGCTTCGTCGCGATTC
>JAJNBN010000305.1 GCA_021156225.1 Verrucomicrobiota bacterium
GCCGGTGGGAAACCGGTCGGGGATTGAAGCGGATTCAAAGGCATCCCGCAACAAGGCGTTTTGCTCCAATAAAAAAGCCGCGTCTTTCGACGCGGCCTTGTGCGCTGCCGACATATTCGCGCAGCACGTTGTTACGGGTCACCCTTTTGCTCGCTGGTTTCTATGTGGGCGCTGGTCATGCCACCGGGGAGAAGGAAGAAACAACTATCGCAGCGAATACATTGGAGCTGCTCGCTGAACCGCTGGGAGAAAAGTGGCTGGGACGCGTGCAACGGTCTAGGAGTGCGGAACCGCTGATGGATGGGACTTATCGTCAGGCTCCGCTGAGTGAGGCGAATTGGGAGCGGCTGCGGCAGCATCCGCAGTTTCTTAAGACGTCATGACACGTCACGATCAGTTCAATGCCCTGCTGCAAGGTTCCGAGCCGATCCTTGCGCTCGCGCCGATGCAGGATGTGACGGACCAGCCGTTTTGGTCGTTGATGAGCCGCTACGGCGGGCCGGATGTTTATTACACGGAATACTTTCGCGTCCAGCCGACGTCCAAGCCGGAGAAGTGGATCCTTGATGCACTGATCAATAACACCACGGGCAAACCGGCCGTGGCACAGATGATCGGCAATGACATCCCTGCCCTCGTGCGCACCGCGAAAGAGCTGGAGAAGTATGACATCGTGGCGGTGGATTTAAATCTCGGCTGCCCTGCGCCAGTCGTTTATCGCAAGTGTGCGGGTGGCGGATTGCTGCGTGAGCCCAAGCGCGTGGATAGCATCCTCGGGGCCTTGCGTGATGCGGTGTCCGTGAAGTTCACGGTGAAGACACGCATCGGGTTCGACAGTCCGGCGGTGTTCGAAGAATTGTTGCCGATCTTCGCGAAGCATTCCATCGACCTGCTGACGGTGCATGGGCGCACGGTGCTGGAGATGTATCGCTCCGAGGTGCATTACGATTACATCGCCAAGGCGGTACAGGCGATGCGTTGCCCGGTCATCGCGAATGGCAATGTGTATTCACCGGGCAAGGCAGAGGATGTGCTGAAGCAAACAGGGGCGAAGGGATTGATGATCGGGCGAGGTGCAATCCGCAATCCGTGGCTCTTCGAGCAAATCAGGCAGCATCGCCGCGGCGAGCCGATATTTGTGCCGAGTGGTCGCGAGGTGTTGGACTATGTGGAGCGGCTTTGGGAGATGACGCCGGCGGAGAATTTTCGCGAGAATGCGCAGGTGCAAAAGATGAAGAAGTATATGAACTATCTCGGCCTCGGCGTGGAGCCGACGGGGCAGTTCCTGCACGACATCCGCCGCGCGACGACCAAGGCGGAGTTCTTTCAGATCTGCCAGACGTTCATGGATAACGATGCGCCGATGCCGTTGCTACCGTTCAAGCTGGAATTGGCGGCGACGGATGTGGTCGGTGGGGAGCATCTTTAGCCTGCTTTTCAGGGAAATAGAAAAGGCGCATCTCCTGCGAGATGCGCCCTCAAATGTTTAAGCTGAATATTACTTCAGGTCTTTGATGCGGACGTTCTTGAATTGAACGGTCATCGGCGGGCCGGCGTGGATCTGCAAGGCTAGGATGCCTTCCTTCGCACCTTTGACCGCATCTTCATCCGTCACATCCACGGTCTGCTTGCCGTTGATGAAATGCTGGAGGTGGTTGCCTTTGGCGATGATCACGTAATCATTCCAGTCTTCGCTCTTGATGCCCGCCTGGATCTCGTCGGACTTGCCCACTTCGCCGGTCACTTTTACTTCGGCCTTTTTCGTCTTCTTGCCGTTCTGTTCCACTTCGGCTTCCGGCTTCACCGCGGTCTTCTGTCCGCGCTGGGCCAAGATGCCGCGACCGCGTTCCTCATAGAGGATGCCGCTGTAGGTCTTGCCCGCCTCGAAGTCCGCCTGATAACCGCCGACGATCGGACCGAAGTCACCTTGGGAAAGTTCTTTGCTGCGGTATTGGATGCCGGAATTGCCCGCCACAATCTTGTAGGACAGGCGCAGTTCGAAGTCAGCCACGGTGCCATTCGTATAGATCAGGAACGTGTTGTGCGTGAGGGTGGATTTCTTTGCATCATCCGGTTTGGCGGGCGTCTTGCCCGTGATGGCGCCGTCCTGCACAGACCAGAGATCCAAGTTACCTTTCCAGCCGGTCAGGTCCTTGCCGTTAAAGATGGGTTTGAAGCCTTTTTCCGCATCCGCAGCAGAAATTGAGAGGGCGACCGCCGTAGCGGCAACGAAAGTGAGCAGAGATTTCATATATGGTTCGCTGCTCTTATAGACGGAATCGGGCGGCTGGCAATTCAGGAATGGTACGAGAACTGACAGGAACCCGAGAGAACGGTCATTTGGCGGATGATTTCAGCAGGATAAGAAACTGTTCAGCGACAGCCCTTTGCCTGCTATTTAACCGGACCAATGGTCGTTTTTCACGCAGCAAGGCCAGCGCTTCAGCTACAGTTTTCGCCGTGCCTTGGTGAAGCAAGACAGCCACTGCTAACAGCCCCGTCCGTCCATGCCCTTGCGCGCAGTGAACAAACGTCCGTCCCGGTTTCAGTTTCTGAACGGCGGCCAGTAAAGCTTCCGCCCGCGGAGCAGAACCATCCAGCATGGGCACTGTCTGATAGCCGGATGAGTTACGATGTGGCAATGATTCCTCAAACTCAGTCGTGAGATCGATGTAATTGGCGAACTCGCCGGGAAGTTCATGAGCGAGCAAGCGACGTCCGATCACCAGTTCCGGAGTAATCTCATGCCACGCCGCTTCGCGTGAAGAGAGCCGATACAGATGCCACGTCGCCCATGTAACCAACAGCAACGGCAGATGGAGCAACCGGGACCAAAGTGGCAGCGTGCCATCAGCGCGTTTGGAATAGAGGCGATGATGCCCCGTAGCGTGAGCAAGACCGAGCAGGATCAGGTTCACCCCCAGCCAAGTCAGCAACCAAAACCAGCCACCGAGCGAACCAGCCCAAATGATGAGCAGAATCCCCAAAACAGACAGGGTAATGGCATAAGCCATGATATCATCCTCTAAAACATTTCCGACAGACACTACTGACGTCGCTGGCCTTGCTGCTGCCCATCCTGCCTTTGCCCTTGTCCCTGACCTTGACCACGGCGTTGGCCTTCTTCCAATGCCTGCATGGCCTCACGGCGGACCCGCGGATCGCTGTCATTGTCCACTACGTAGCGCAGCCATTGTTGCACGGCCGGGTCAGCAGCATGGCTGCTCAACGCATCGGCTGCGCGGGCACGCACTGTGGCGTTGGCGTCCTGCAGGCCGTAAACCAGCGGTACTTTCAAGGTGGGATCGGACATGTTATCAAAAGCCCCAAAGATTTGCGCCCGGACATTAGGGTCTTGCGTGCTCTGGGCGGTGGCGGCGAAGGAAGCGACGATCTGCTCCACTTCAGTCTTGGAACCACGCAAGGCCTGCAACGCCAGCAAGCGCTCCTCCATCGGCGCAGCGGGATTCTGTGCCCGGGCTTGCAAGCTCGCGATACGATCAGGCGTCGCTCCGCCGCGGCTCAAGGCTTCCATGATCTCCTGGCGAACTCGCGGGTCGGTCTCGGTCTGCAAGCGGGTCCACATCATCTGCTCCACTTGGGGATCATTGATAAACGGTTGCAGATTCTCTGCAGCCTGCGCACGGATGCCGTTATTGGGATCATTGGAAGCCAGATTGATCATCGGGAGTTTCATGACGCTATTGGTGGCGTTCTCCAGACCGCGCAAGATATCCCGTTTGGTGTTCTCGACCGTGGCGGTTTGGAACCAGTTCAGCGCAGCGGTTACGGAGGCATCCGACAATGCCCGGTTCCGTTGCAAAAGCCGCAGGGCGCTTAGACGTTCACTGTCAGGAAGACTGGCGTCACTGAGCTTGGCCACCAGTTCTTCAATCTTGCGCTCGGCCAGAGGGATCTGGCCATGCTCCATCAGATAATCCGTCGCGTGGCGCAATTCCACTACTGAATCTTCCACCTCCGCTACGCGCGTTGACAGGCGGGCATCATCGTAAGCGGCGGCACCCGTGATTGTGTTGCTCCGGCGGGCGGCCTTGCTGGCGGCCAGTGCAGATTCACTCTGGCTGCTGGCGGTCAGGACCTTCTCCTCCAGTTGTTTGATACGCGCCTCCAATCGGCCAACCGTCTGGAAATGTGAGGCCACGGCGAAAATAGCCAGGCCCGCGAACAGCACCGCCGCGATGAACAAGATTTTGCGCATAATGCAGCCAAGGTTCACCGCCCGAGGCGACCGGCCCGGAAAATGGTGAAACCAACCTTTATGCTACGCCCCTTTGACCAAACGTCAATGCAGAGGGATGGCCCCACTTACTTGCTCTTGAGGCCGAAAATGTCGTTTTCGTTGCTGGAGAGGGAGCGGTAATCCTTGGATTCCACATGGCCATCCGCATAAGTCACATTCGCACGCAGACTGTGCCGGAATCCCGGTTGCTTCGCCGAAGGTCGGCTATCCCAGATGCCCAAAGCATCCGGTGGAAATGTCGATATGTCAGTACGGTAATAGCCGCCATAGGGATACTTCTCCAAATCTTCCACGTTCGGCTTCGGCACGCCCACATCCCCGATAAGCCAAAGCTGTGCAGGACGGCGGATGGCCGACAGCCGGTAGCTGCCGCGCTTCTGCCCTTGGCGATCATAGGCATACCAAATGAGCGAATCCAAACCGGTCACATGGTCCAGATTCTCAACGACCCCATAGCCCTCCATCTCTTCGCCAAAGGGTGAATCCAAATCCTCGGGGGCGACATTCGGGCAGCGCCAGATGCCTCTTTTCACCGAAATGTCCGGCAAATAATGGGCGTCCGAGAGCACGCGATACCACCAGTTCGTGGGGTCGTGCGGCTTGATGGGATTGCGAAACGTCCCGCCAGTGTTCAGGGGCGGAAGCTGGTCCGCATGGTCGTTGGCATAGGTAACGAAGCCCAAATTCATCTGCCGGAGGTTGCTGATACACTTTACCCCGCGCGCCTTTTGTTTCGCCCGACCGATGGAGGGAAGCATGAGACTCGCGAGAATGGCGATGACGGCGATCACCACCAGCATCTCCACCAGTGTAAAAGCACGGCACGCCAAACTAATGCTTCGCTGGCGTCCCAGTTTTTCCGCGGACCGATAAAACAACTTACTCATGGGTTTTTCTCCCTGTCACCAAGCAATAAGACGAAGGTTCCGACCTGCCAATTCAATCTTGCGGGACACGTGCCTCTTGCAGGCGTAATTTACGCGCATAAAGCCAGACGAATACCCCTCCCCCGAG
>JAJNBN010000306.1 GCA_021156225.1 Verrucomicrobiota bacterium
GCACGCAATGGCATGTGCATGATGGAGAGCGGCCACAACCGCGCATCGTCACGCCTGCCGCCACGTTCAGCCATCTGGCTCCGGCACCGTCCGATGCCAAAGTGCTGTTTGATGGCAAGGACCTTTCGCAATGGCAGTTGCCCAACGGCAACGAACCCAAATGGAAGGTGGAGGATGGTTACATGGAGGTGACGCCGAAGTCGGGCAGCATCCAGACGAAGGAGAAGTTCGCGGACTTCCAGTTGCACATTGAGTTCGCCACGCCGGTGAAGGTGGAGGGCAATGGGCAGGGTCGTGGTAACAGCGGCATTTTGTTGAATGGCGTGTACGAGATTCAAGTGCTGGATTGTTACAACAACCCGACGTATCCCGACGGCCAGGCTGGTGCGCTCTATGGGCAATCCCCGCCGTTGGTGAACGCCAGCAAGCCGCCGGGCGAATGGCAGAGCTACGATATCATCTTCGAATCCCCGCGCTGGGATAAGGACGGCAAAATCGAGAAGAAGGCAGCCGTGACGGTGATCCATAACGGCGTGCTGCTGCATCATCGCAAGGAATATCAGGGCACCACGCCGCATCAACGGAACGGCAATTACGACAAGCCGCATGCGCCGGAGATGTTCATCCAATTGCAGGATCACAACAACCCGATGCGCTTCCGGAACATCTGGATCCGGTCGATCGGGGAGTATGACAAGCCGTAAAAAGATTTGACGTAGGGTCACGAGAAGGGCGGCCATCAGGCCGCCTTTTTTTATTTGATGGAAAATTGGAATAAGCGTGGAACCTTGGGGCAGTTTCTAGAATGTTGAGGGCAGGTAAATAATTATGGCGAATAAGCAATCAGGTCATCCAGAGGCGCTCGGACCGATCACTTCGGGGATTCCTAAGAATGTGCGTGGTAAACGCGGGACGAAGCATGACGTGCTGGTGAAACCTGGCGTGACTGAGACTGCGGCAGAACCAAAGGCGGAGTTCAGTTTCAATCTGAAGCCGAATGAGATTGCCAAGCATCTAAACCGTTTTGTCATTGGTCAGACGGAAGCGAAGAAGGTGTTGAGCGTGGCTTTATGCGATCATTTCCAGCATGTGCGGATGACGTTGGAAGGAAATGTCGCCCAGTTTTATCAGAAGCAGAACGTATTGCTATTGGGCCCGACAGGGGTGGGCAAGACGCATCTGATCCGCTCGGCGGCGGAGTTGATCGGTGTGCCGTTTGTGAAGGCGGATGCGACGAAGTTTTCCGAGACGGGCTATGTGGGCGGGGATGTGGATGACCTGGTCCGCGATCTTTTGCGTCGTGCCGGAGGTGATGTGAAGAAGGCGGAGCATGGCATCATCTATCTGGATGAAGTGGACAAGCTGGCAACACGCGGGGAAAGCGGTGGGCGTGATGTGTCCGGACGTGGTGTGCAGACGAATCTGCTGAAGCTGATGGAGGATGGGGATGTGCCGGTGGTGTCGCCGAATGACATGACAGGGCAGCTACAGAACGCGATGCAGGCGATGCGCGGTGGCGGTGTGCCGCAGGCAGAGACGATCAATACGCGGCATATCCTGTTCATCGTGAGCGGGGCGTTTTCTGGCATGGACCAGCTTATTCGGCATCGGCTGATACAGACTGAGAAACCGACCAAAGTGCAACGGATGAGCGTGGATGATCTTTACACACAGGCGGCTACGGCGGACTTGGTGCAATACGGGCTGGAGCCGGAGTTCATCGGTCGTTTACCCGTGCGCGTGGCTTGTCATGGACTGGATTCAGATGATCTCTTTGACGTGTTGCGGAAGAGCGAAAGTAGCCTCATCCATCAATACGAGCGGGCTTTTGCGGCGTATGGTATTGAAGTGGAGTTCAAGGATGAAGGATTGCGTCGTCTGGCTGCGAAGGCTTCCGAAGAGAACACCGGTGCGCGCGGATTGATGACGGTTTGCGAGCAGGTGTTCCGTGATCTGAAATTCAAACTCCCGACGAGCAAAGTGAAGCGGTTCGCGGTGACGGCCAAGCTGGTGGATGATCCGGTGGGGGAGTTGAAGCGGTTGTTGAAGGGAGCCTAAGGCAAGGTATGGCCGTTGACCGTACAGTAGGGCGGGTTGCTTACAATATTGAACCAATACTTGCCACCATGTGGGCAGATGGGGAATTGGCCACTTTTTAGATACTGGGCTGTTTCCGAAGGGTGGATGCTGTCCGCATCCGTCAGTTTGTTTTCCAAGGCCCATTGTTGTGCGGCACCGTCCATCTGTTTGAGATTGGCGATGCAATAGTTGCGCGTTTTATAGCGGATCCGTATCAAACCGACTGAACTGAGCAATTCCTGAAGAAGGGAGGGTTTTTGGTACACCGGTGGCTGGACGATGGAGTGGCCGTGTATTTCACATGAGGTTGCCAGCGCCAAGGTGCCATAATGATATGCGCCGCCATTCGGACAGACAGGGAGCGTCTTGCTATTTAGAAATGGGAGAACATCTGTACTGGTCGGGTAATTGGTTGTCGTCTGGTTTTCCGCAAGGGCCCAGAGTGTGACAGCCTGATCGATTAGATAGAGGTTGGTCTGACAGGCGGAAGGCTGAGGTGGAACGGAGACGGACACGCGAGCTTGATGCAGTTTGACGGCCACCGTGATAAGAACTAGCAGCAACATCAGTGCGGCCATGACGATAATTTCCCTGCGTTTGAACAAGTTTTTCATAATTAACCTCAGATTTGTAGCGCCTTCACCCCGCGAAGGCATATCATAGTCATCGATTCGGATGCGTAAGCAGGAAGAGTGAGAACTCGATCCGTGAAGGGAAATGGAGAATTCAAAACCCCGTGCCCGAAAATGAAAATGCAGTCGGTTTTCCCCCTGCCGAGCCATTACCGCAACAGCTCTGTAAAGTTCAACACCGGAAAAGGTGTCAGGTTGCGCGCTCCGGAAAAGCAAAAATTCCGATGTGCTTGGCACATCGGAATTGAATCTCTAACGGATGATGGAGAATCTCGTATTTAAACGGGCCCTCAACTATGCCCGCATCTCATCCGGGTTGATGCCGTTTTCCTGACACCACTTGCGGTAGGCGAAAGGGGATATTTCGCTGGGCTTGATCTCGCTGCGGCCACCCCAGAAGACATTGGTATACGCAATAGGGATGCCGATACTTTCCAAGTGCTGGTCGATAGCCGCCTTGTGGGCGAGCACGAGTTTCTTATCCGTGCCGTGGGCCACGCCCATGACGTTCACGTTCTTGAATTCCGGGCCACCCTCGCGCCAGTAGGCGTGCGTCATGATGTGATGACGGCCGACTTCCCGACCGGCTTCGAGTTCACGGCCCGGCGGCACGGCCCAATGAAATAGGGCGTTGTAGCGGGTGACCTGTTCGCCGGTACCGAGGGTTTTCACGTGCTCGAGAAAGGTGGAGAACCGTCCGATGACTTTGCGTTTGTTCAGGTCTTCGGCGGTGCGATAAAATTCATCCAAGGGCACACCAGCTTCCTCGGCGCGGGCTTCCCAGAGATTGGTCGTCAATTCAGCGGGCTCGAACTCACGCTTGAGCGCTTCGAGGATGCGCCATTCGTGATCGTTCAACGTGACGATGGCCACCTCGGTGGCGTCAGCCGGAACATCGGCTTTGCTGCCCGGTTCCATGCCGCGACGGCGAACGTGACCGACGCCCAAGGCGAAGAGGCGTTTCGCAGGCATCACGCGGAAGTGCTGGCCGCCGATCTTCTTGAGCAACCACTCGCAGTGTTTATGGATGGAGTAGCCTTGCGGCACCTTCAGCGTAGTCCAGAGGCGATAAGACGAGCCCGCTGTGACGGTATCCGTAGAGCGGGTGACGACGTGGCCGGAGAAAGGGTCTTGTTGAAAAAGGTAATCAAAGGCGGCATCCAGCTTTTCGTTCGGCACTTCCCAGGCGACGAGGGCACCCTCGGCCAGGTTTGTGGCCAGCAGCGTCTGGCGTACACGACGTATGGTGCCAGCTTCGAGCATGGCGCGGATGCGCTCGATGACGACGGGCAGTTCCACACCGGACAGGCGCGCAATCTCGCCCAGCGGATCACGCTGGAAACCCTGAATCTGATCTTCCGAGACGGCGAGGATCTTCGCGTTGATCGGGTCAGCCACATTTACGGGAACACTGGCAACAGTCATAATACAAAAGTTATGACGTTAGCTTGGCCCATGAGATTCATCCCGCAAGCCAAATGCTAAGGAAAAGAAGCCGTATTTTGCGGGAAAGGTTTAACCGCAGATGGAGTTTCGACACCAGTGGAGTGGCGATTCTGCTTGGCAATTTCCACCGCCCCGCGTAACACCCTTGCAGCTCTTTGAAAACGCCGGTCTGTATAAGGCCGGCATTTAAGTGATCAAATGTCAGGGAACCCCGTGAGAATCGGGGACGGTTGCGCCACTGTAACAGGCTACAAACTCCCATAGGCCACTGTGCTGCGAAAGCAGTGCGGGAAGGCGGGAGTGAGGTTTGAAGCCTGAAGTCAGGATATCGATTTGATCGCTCTCGTCCGCTTCGCACGTATGTGCGGGGCACTTCTCCGTCAAAGAGAAGGATGGGGCCAGCCAGTTCTGCTCGGGCGGAGCTGGATCTGTTGGATGCCTTCATTCTCCATTTTGCGGAGGTGGAGGCTTTTGTTTTTCGGGATTTCCCGTAATCAACGGTCACTGCTTCCCGCTGGTCTCGCCATAGTCAACAACCGCCGCGCGATAAACGCGGCTATGGAAAGATCAGTGAACATGCGTCAGTTAGCCTTGCCGATAGTCATCGGCCTCACGGCGACCTCAGCGGTTGCCCAAACCACAACCTCCGCCAATACGGAAACCAACCGGTTGCCGGAGGTGGTCATCACCGCCACCCGCACGACGGAACGCCCGACGGCGACGGCCAGCTCCGTCACCGTCATCACGCGCCAGCAGATCGAGGCGCGTCAGATCCATTCGCTGGGCGATGCCCTGCAAGGTGTCCCGGGCATGGCGGTAGTGACTACCGGCACGCCTGGCCAGCAGACCTCGGTTTTCACGCGCGGCACGGAGAGCAATCATACCTTGCTCATCGTGGATGGTCGTCGCGTCACCTCGCCCATCAACGGTGGCAACTTCTACGAGAACTTCACATTGGACAATGTGGAACGCATCGAGGTAGTCCGTACACCAGCATCTGTGCTTTATGGTGCCGATGCCATTGGTGGTGTCATCAACGTCATCACACGTAACGGCAAAGGTCTGACTAAGCCGGAGCACGAGGTGTCCTTTGAAGCCGGTTCCTTCAATACGACG
>JAJNBN010000307.1 GCA_021156225.1 Verrucomicrobiota bacterium
TCGTGTAGCCGGTGGGCAGAGGGTCCGCCGGATTCCACGTATTTTCCGTGGAGGTCGTAGACGTGGCGTTGCCGAAATTCCAGGTCAAACCGAGAGCGGTTTGGGCGCTGGGAGACGGTGGCCACGGAACATTTGAAAAGGTGAGCGCATTAACACCTTGGACGTAACGCGGCATGGCGTAGGACCGTTTGTTGCGGACGCCAGTATACCAAGCCGGCGGCGGCACTTTGTCCTGCGGACACGCTAATACTTTAACCTTGGCGTTCCCGGTGTAGGGGCCAGCCCATTTATCGTTCTCGCTGAGAGTGCCGCCGAGATAGCCATTCATCAAATCGTCCCACGTCATTTCCGAGCCATACTTGAAGCGGAGCTTGGCGTAGGGGAGTTTCTCCGAGTTATCGCTCACATACATGGCGTTGGCCGTGCCCATCTGTTTCAGATTGTTTAAGCACTGGGTGGCGATCGCCTTGGATTTTGCCTTTGCCAAGGCGGGCAGAAGCATGCCTGCCAAAATGGCAATAATGGCGATGACCACCAAGAGTTCAATCAGGGTGAATCCACGCCATGGTTGGCGGGAACGAGGATACGACAGGTACTTCATACGACTTGTTACGACTTTAGTTTACGACTGCTGACCGGATAGCACCTGCCAGCTTCTTTACGTCTTATCCGGTCACCGCTTCAGTAGCGGAAGCAACGTGCCAAAACTACGGCATTTCGCTTCTGATACGGCGTTAAGTTTGCAATTTGCTCACAAACAATAACTTGCGATGGTTCGGATATATAAACATGGAACGTGCCTGCCGGTTTATCAAGCGGAAGATCAAGAAATCTGTACGCCTACGTAGTATGTTCGTAAATCCTTCCCCAGAAAGCGGACTATTTGAAGGTCAATTCGCGAAGGATCTGATACTTGCGATGAACTTCGCGCGCACAATAGTTGGCGATCTGCCAGCCTTGGGGGCCATCGAGGAAACCCCGGCGTAACACATAGCCGCGCAACCAACGAAAGGCCGCGTGGCTATAGGGTGAAAGCATGTTCGCCTGACGACCGGCCTCGAACTGGGTCTCGGCCCAGAGCCGGGCGTATTTCTCGCACCGTTGCCAATGGTCTTCGGCATTTTTGAAGGAGTAATGATGGAGGTCACCCTTGAGCGGCAGGACGCTGCCTTCCAGTTCCAGCCGTTCATGCACGCGGCCCCCGGCGAACCGGGCACGATTGCGGCGGAACAGGCGCGTGAGCCGGTCAGGATACCAATCGCCATGGCGGATCCACTTGCCGTCGTAGAGCACACAGCGGGGCACGCTGTAACCGCTGATGTCGGTGGCGATGTCCATGCGCTTAAGGGCGAGCACTTCTTCGCGCAAGCGCGGGGATAGCTCCTCATCGGCATCGATACTGAAGACCCATTCGTTCTGCGCGAGGGAAAGCACGACGTTCTTCTGGCCCACGTAGCCAAGCCAGTCCTGATGCTGCCAGCGGGCATTGAATTCACGGGCGATTTTTTCAGTGCCATCTTTGCTGCCGGAATCGACGATGACGATCTCATCCGCCAGGTCCGCGCAACTCTTGAGGCAGCGGGCCAGGTTTTCCTGCTCATTGAGCGTGATGAGGCAGAACGAGATCTTCATTTCTGTTTGTCCGCGATCGTACGTTCGAGGATCGTCATTGTTTCCGCCACATTCCGTTCGAGCGACAGTTGCGTGAGATTCGTCGCCGGCAGATGGTGATGGCGGACGGACATCCAATAAAGCGTTTCCAGCAACGCGGCGGAGATGTCATCGGGCCGCTGGATCACGCTGCCGTTCACCCGTGGCTCGATGAGTTCGGCCGCGCCATTGCAGGCGGTGGTGATGACCGGCAGACCGGAGGCGAGGGCTTCGCAGACGACGTTGGAGGAAGGCTCGTAGATGGGCAGAAACAGAAAGAGATCCGCGGCGGCATAGGCGCTCTCCACGTCCTGACGGGGACCGGCAAAGACCACGTTATCCAAAGTGCCGGAGGGGCGGTTAACTTTGCCGATGACGAGCGTTTTGAGCGGACGGGTCGGAACGAGTTCCGGGCGGAGATCCAGTTGCCAATCACAGCCATGCAGCCGTTCTGAGGTCAGGTGTTCGGCGG
The DNA here is from genome assembly GCA_021156225.1 of Verrucomicrobiota bacterium. Lineage (GTDB taxonomy): Bacteria > Verrucomicrobiota > Verrucomicrobiia > Limisphaerales > JAEYXS01 > JAEYXS01. The sequence continues at coordinate 2,123 of JAJNBN010000307.1, forward strand.
GCATTTCGGAGAGAGACTGCCGCACTTCCTCCACCGCCGCAGTAGTGCGGAGAACCTGCCTCAAACCTTTGCGCTCCTGCCCCGAGCCGACAAAGAGACAGACAAAATCGTTTTTACCCAGGCCGAAGAGCTGCCGGGCCTCGGCGCGGCGGGTGCTTTGAAAGCGCTCCACGTCGATGCCGTTACGCACCAGATGGATGCGGGCGGCGGGGTAGGGAAAGTTTAAGAGAATCTCGCGCTCCACCATGTTGGAGTTCACGATGATACGCCCGGTGTTCGCCGGGTTCAGTGTGCGCGCCTCCAGCTCCAGCATGTTGCGGTGAAACGCGCCCATGCCGATGAAGGGGCGCTTCCACCAAGGAGCGTACTTGCGCCGGGCGGCGAGCCATTCGCGATGCAATCCATCGCCCGCACGATAGACGTCCTGTTTCAGGGTGCGTTCGAGACTGAAGACGCAATCGAATTTGGAAGCGGCCAGCATCTCATCCACGCGCCGGGCGAAGTTGAGGGGCCGGTTGGCACGGGAGCCGTTGACCTCCACGGTTTGAAATTGCACGCCTTTGGGCGGGTGTTCCCAAGCTTCGGCGAACAGGTGTACTTCATGCCCTCCACCCACGAGGGCTTCCAGCAGCCGCTGCAGATACAACTCCGCGCCGCCGGTGGCAGCAAAGCGGCGGCGAATAAGCGCCAGTTTCATGATGTGGCCGGCAAAACGACCGGTTGATCCTTGCGGCCCCAGGCAAACCAGAGCGCGATGATCAAGGCCGCACCATTGAACGCGGTCATGGTGCGGATAATGATACGATAAGCTTCGAAAGAGTCCAACTGCGGCAGCCAAGGGCGCAACTGGATCATGGTGAACACATAGCCGCCGGCCAAAAGCATCAGGCAGGGGATGAAGGCGTAACGTTTGCCGGCGATCAAACCGCCGACCACGACGTTGGCCATGGTGAGGAGGAGCATGCACCAGGCGAAGCCCGCCACCAGAGGTGCGGCCTGCCACATTTCCGGGCTCTTGAAATAAAGCACGCGCAACGGCAACCACGGCAGCAAGGTGCTGGCGACAGCGGCCAACCCGCCCATGATGGCCGTGGAAATCAAAGTCAGTTTCAAAGCGTCAGATTTTTCCGCCTTGGCGGCGCTTTGGACGATCTTGGGGAACATTACCATGGCCAGAGGTGCGGTGAATTGGAACAGAGCGAAGCCGATGTTCTGCCCGGCCATGTAAAGCTTCCGCTCGCCTGCTTCAAAAGTCGCCTGGATGAAGGGGACATCGAAAGAGGAAAGGAGAAGCACCGCGCCAGTGCCGCCCATCAAAGGCAATAACTGCAGCAGCCAGTCGCGCATTGGAAATTTTTCACCCGGTCCGCGGATGACATCCCGTATCCAGTAGAGGCCAAAGACCAAGGCAAGACCTTGCCCGATGACAGCCGCCAGCATGGCTCCGGCCGATTGGCCACGAAACATCAACACGATGGCCATCAATGCGGCGATCCGGACAAAGCCATCCAAGATCATGGTCCAGCCCAGACCGAAAAAATTCTGTTTCCCTTGCAAGATGCCGCGCGCCATCACCAGCCAAAGCTGGCTGAGTACCAGCCCGATGCTGAAGTAAAGGGTCCAAGGATTGGTGATGGTGAAAGTGGTGATGATGCCGGTCTGCTTCAGCAAAATGACGGCGAAGACCAGCCCCCAGATCACGAAAATGGCCAAGGCAAAGGCGCGGGTGGCCGAACGCAACTGGCGTTCTTTTTGCTCTGTGATCGCGGCGGCAGCCTGTTGCGCAAAGATGGTCTGCAAGGCAGCCGCCGGAATGGCGATGAGCAGTTGCAGCTTCAGCATCGCGGCGAAGACCTCGTATTCCTCCTCCAAGAGTCGGGGTGGAGCGGTGACGCTGTGCACCAGCATCATGCAGCCGCCCATTAGCACGGTGGCGATGACCATCCAGCCGCTCTGGCGGAAGAAGGAGGCTTTGGATTCAGCAGCACTCATGCGGGCGAGATTCTTTCCAATACGACTTCAACCGCCGCCTGCTCGGCCTTGGTCTTCAGGCGGGTGAGCCACCCCTTCCAGAAACCGAAGCCATAACATATGTGCGACAACATGATCAACGGTGCCACGGGCCAGAAAAACTCCAGGCCGCGCGGCAGGGTCATAGTCTGCCCGAACACCGCGACAAAGTAAGCAAATAACGGCCACCAGAGCAGCTTGGGCAGAAAGGGCAGGGCGAGCAGGTACAGGCAGAACAGCGGAGGAACGAAATTCGGGGCACTGCCGAAGGTGGGATTCACGCGGAATTGCTCGGCGCGACCACGGCCATACGTCATCAGCATCTTGGCAAAGGACTTAAGATCACGACGGGGACGGCGCTCGACGAGGAACGCGGGGTCATAGAGCAAAGTAAACCCCTGCTTAATCAGGGTGTCCATCAGCGCGTTTTCTTCGTTGGGATACAGCGCTTCGTTGAAGCCACCGGCGGCGAGGAATTCCTGCTTCCGCATCATCATGTTGCAGAGGATGAGTTCCTTTTCCGAGCTGGCACGAAGCTGGCCGATGGGGGTATAGCGTGCTCGACTGGGACCGAAGGCGAGGAAGCTGGCCATCACTTGTGCGAAGGCTTGCTCTATTTCCGGCGCATCCTTCGGACAGACGTTGGGACCACCGAGCAAAGCAGCTTTCGGATGTTTTAGGAAATGTTGCACGCCACGCTTCAGGTTGTCGGTGGGGGCGATGGCGTCGTCATCGAGGAAGTAGATGAGTTCGCCTTGGGCTTCTTTCACGGCGCGATTGCGCTGGATGGCGGGCTGACGGCCACGGGCGACGATGATTTCCAGCCGGTCCTTGGGGTAATCGAACTTCTGCGCGGCCTGAATGGACGGCACCTCGCTATCGCCCGGACGGGCGGCAACGACGACGGTGACCATCGGCAGAACCTCGCTCATGGCAGGGATTGCAGGAAACGCGTAAGCATCGCCGTGCCGCGTTCCAACGACGACAGGGAAATCCACTCATCGCCCGTGTGCGCCTGAGCGATGTCACCGGGGCCGAACACGACACTGGGAATGCCGCCTTGTGCGAGTACGGCGGCATCGCAGAAATAATCTACGCCGATGGGTTTCGTCTGGCGATTCAACTGCATTAACTGCTGCCTGCACGAGCGGCAGTTTGTGATTGGTCTCCAAGGCGAGGCAAGGGACGCCTTTGCCCTTGGCCAGCTTCACTTTCACACCGTGTTGTTTGAAGAAGGCGGCGAGTTCGCGGCGCACGCTGGATTCGGTTTCACCGGGCAAGGTGCGTCGGTCGATGGAAATGGTGCAGTGCGCGGGGACGATGTTTGATTGGAAGCCGCCTTGAATGGTGCCGACGTTCACGGTGCCGTGGCCAAGCAGCGGGTTCTTCCGTTTCTTGAGGCTTTGGGCGTATTTCGTCTCGAGCAAGTCCACGACTTTCGCCATGCGATGGATGGCGTTATCACCGAGTTCGGGACGAGCGCCGTGGGCGGCTTTGCCGGTGGTCTCGAGCCACAGCCAGACATCGCCTTTATGCGCAGTGATGACTTTTAATTGCGTAGGCTCCCCGACAATCGCGAGATCGGCTTCGAAGCCGGAAGCGGCGACGGCGCGGGAGCCGCTCTGCTGCACTTCCTCATCAATGAGGCCGATGAAAATGATTTCGGTTTCCTGCGGGCGTTGGGCACTGCGCGCGGTGTCCATCACGGCGGTGAGCATGGCGGCGACACAGCCTTTGGTATCGCACGCACCGCGACCATAGAGGCGGCCGTTGCGGATCTCGGGGTTGAGCAACTTGTCGAGATTGTCACCGCCCACGGTGTCCATGTGCGGGGCGAGGACGATGCGGCGTTTCACGGGACCAGAGGGCGTGAGGCGGGCGAAGATATTGGAGCGGCCCAGAAACACTTCACGCGTTTCCACGGAGAGCCCAGCCTTCGCCGCGGTCGCGATGAGGAAATCCGCGACACGATGTTCGCCCGCGCGGACATCGCCCGCAGGGAGGAACACCGGGTTGACGCTCGGGAGCGCCACCAAGTCACGCAGCAGTTGAACGACTGGGGTCATGAAATTTTACAACGTCGTGCGGAACCACTCGACGAAGCGCGGGATGCCATCCTCGATCTTGATGTGCGGATTGTAGCCGAGCTTTTCACGGGCCTTCGAGATGTCCGCATACGTGATGGGCACATCGCCGGCTTGCATGGGTTGACGGTCGATGATGGCTTTTTTGCCAAGCGCCTTCTCGATGAGCTCGATCAAATAATCCAAGCGCACGGTTTGTGATTCGCCGAGGTTGAAGACCTCGTAGCCGAATTCTTTCTGCGTGCAGGCGATGACGCCATCCACGGTATCGTTCACGTAGGTATAATCGCGGGCGGTGGAGCCATCGCCGAAGACGGGGATGGGTTTGCCCTCGAGGATCATCCGGCAGAATTTATGGATGGCGAGGTCGGGGCGCTGGCGCGGTCCATAGACGGTGAAGAAGCGCAGCATGATGACATCCATGCCATACACGTGGTGATACACATGGCCGAGGGCTTCACAGGCGAGCTTGCTCGCGGCATAGGGCGAGATGGCGGAGAAAATGGGATCGCTCTCGGAGAAGGGCACCTTGGCGTTCACGCCATAGACGGACGAGGAGGAGGCGATGGTGATCTTCTTCACCTTCCGTTTGCGGGCGGCTTCGAGGAGATTCACGGTGCCTTCCACGTTCACGCGCTGGTAGAGAGCAGGTTCCTGCAAGCTGGGGCGGACACCGGCCCGGGCGGCCAGATGGATGATTTGATCGATCGGCGCACTTGCGAAGACTTCTTCCACGGCAGCGTTATCCGTGAGGTCGCCATGGACGAAGGTGAACGGCTTGGCGAGGGATTGCAGGTGGCGGATGGCCGATTGCTTGATGGCCGGGGAATAGAAATCATTCAGCTCGTCAAACGCCCAGACGGCATGGCCGCTCTGCAGCAGCCGTTCACAGACGTGCGAGCCGATGAAACCGGCCCCGCCGGTAACCAAAAAATTCATTGGGGAAAGAGTAACAGGGGAGCAAGGGGGACGTCGAGAGGGGATGGCAAAAGGCAAAATATACTTGGTAGCGGGAGAAGCTACCCTTTTGGTCAGGGTTTTGGTTCCTTTAGTGCATATTTCACACCCGAGGATTAGGAGATTTAATCAATGCAAGTTTTAAACAGCGAAGTGGTTAAAATCTGTTCAAAAGGCAAGAAAGGATGTGTTTTTCTCAGTCAATCTCGTTGTTCCAAGGATTGGGGGAGTGTTCAATATTTTCCAAGCAGAGGCGTATTGGGCTGCTTTTTGCGGTCAGTTGACGAAGTAAAAGTATGTTAAAAACTTGGACCACATTGC
>JAJNBN010000308.1 GCA_021156225.1 Verrucomicrobiota bacterium
GTTGCTGTATTCACAGTTTTTCCCACTGGAGAATGTGTGGTGGAAGCTGCGGCGGGAATTGTGAATTAAGCGTGTAGATGAAGAAACGATGAGAACAAGTGCACTAGTGATGATGTTGCTGTCGTGGATCGGTTTCAACGATCTGCTGAGGGCAGCGGAAGTGGTTCGTGTGGCCCCTTATCCGGCGAGTGCGGTGTTTCAATCGATTGAGTGGGCGCCGACGAACACCATCGTGATCAAAGCGAAGGATGGAGACAACTGGCCGGTGACGTGGGCGGCGGATGATGCGCTCTACACGACGTGGGGTGACGGAACGGGGTTCGTCCCGAAGGTAAAAGAGAAGTTGAGTTGTGGATTTGCGCGTGTCACCGGCGGACCGGAGAATTTTCAAGGGTTGAACATCCGTTCCGATGCCGAGCAACTGGGGCAGGGGCGGGCGGGGTTGAAGGGGTGGGGTATGTTGTCCGTGGAAGGTGTGCTGTATCTGTGGTTCGGTCATGCGGACAAGAAGGGCGGCGAGGCGCGGTTGGCTTGGTCCAAGGATAATGCGAAGACATGGACATTTGCGGATTGGAAATTTCCCGAGTTCGGGCTGATCGGTTTTGTGAATTACGGAAAGGATTATCAGAGAGCGCGTGATGAATTTGTGTATGCTTATTCACATGATGGTCCGAAGGCGGATACTCCGGCGGACCGGTTCATCCTGATGCGCGTGCCAAAGGGGAAGCTCACGGAGAAGAGCGCGTGGGAGTTCTATGAGAAACTGGGGACGGATGGGAAGCCGTTGTGGACACGCGACATGGCGAAACGGGGTGGGATATTTCAGCATCGTGATGGGTGTTTGCGTTCGGCGATGACTTACAACGCGGGATTGAAGCGTTATCTGTGGTGGCAGCAGATTCCACAGCCAGTAGGGGCTACGAATGACCGGGGCGATACGCGGTTCACGGGCGGGTTCGGCATCTACGAGGCACCGGAGCCATGGGGGCCGTGGACCACGGCGTATTTCACTAACGCATGGGATTTCGGGCCGGGAGAGCATGCGGACTTTCCGTCAAAGTGGATGAGCGGGGATGGTAAAACGATGTATCTAGTGTTCTCAGGGGCGGATGCGTTCTGCGTGCGGAAGGCCACAGTGAAGGTGAAGGAAGGCGGGAAATGAAAGACGCAATTGCGGTTGCATGAGCAGAGTTGAATGGCGATGATTTTTATAAGCATGAATCACTTGAAACAAATTTTGTTGGCGACGGTTTGCCTGTTTGGAGCGTGGAGCGTGACGGCGGCGGACAAGCCGAAGCTCTCGCCGTATCATGAGGTGCAGGCAGGCGTGCCGACGGGAACCGTCACGAAGTACACGAACCTTGTCTCACAGATTTTCACCAACACCACGCGTGATTGGTGGGTGTATGTGCCAGCGCAATACAAAAAGGAGAAACCGGCGTGTGTGATGGTGTTCCAGGATGGGCACGATTATGTGAACCTGAAGGGCAACTGGCGTGTGCCGACGGTGTTCGACAATCTCATCGCGAAGGGTGAGATGCCGGTGACCATCGCGATCTTCATCAATCCCGGTCACAACGGCAGCTACAAGCCGGAGAATGCGTGGCGCGTGAGCAATCGCAGTTTCGAGTATGATTCGCTGGGCGACCGCTATGCGCGGTTCCTCGTGGAGGAGATTCTGCCGGAAGTGAAGAAGCAGGGTTATAACATCACGGACGATCCGGAAGGCCGGGCAATCTCTGGCGCGAGCTCGGGTGGCATATGCTCGTTCACGGTGGCATGGGAGCGGCCGGACCAGTTTCGTAAGGTGCTGAGCACCATCGGCAGCTTCGTGGATCTGCGAGGCGGGCATGTGTATCCGTATCTGATCCGCAAGACGGAGAAGAAACCGATCCGTGTTTATCTGCAGGATGGTAAGAATGACCTGGACAACCCGTTCGGAAACTGGCCGCTGGCGAACCAGATGATGGCCTCTTCACTGAAGTACATGAAGTACGACTACCGCTTCGATTTCACGGAAGGCGAGCATAACAGCAATGCGGCGGGGCCGTTGCTGCCCGAGGCGCTGAAGTGGTTGTGGCAAGGCTATCAGAAGTAGTCGCGGTGCTTTTCACGACTGACGGATGACCGCCGTTCCATCAATCACGGGCGACGTCATCTGTCAGTTCGTTTTTATCCCCCGGCTTGCGTGGGAAATGGCGACGCAGGAGTTCGCCGGCTTTCTGAACGCCGGTAACGATTCCTTTGGTGAAGTCACCTTGACGAAAGTCCGTTGAGATGGAGGCGGTCACTTCCTCCCAGAAGCTCTGCCCGCATTTGGCATGAATGCCTTCATCGCCGATCAATGCGAACTTTTGTGATTCGGGCGCGATGAAGAGAAGGATGCCGTTGCGATCAGCGGTCTTCTCCATGCCGAGGCGGTGAAACTCCGCTTTCGCCTGCTTGAGCGCGTCTTCGGTTTTCTTTTGGCTCACGAAAACGCGAATCTCAGCCGAGGTGCCCTCCTCGGCCTTCGTGATGGCGGCGACGATCTGGGCATGGTCGAGAACGTGATCAAATTCTTTGGTCTTCATAGTTTACCAGCTCCCGCTTGAGCCACCACCGCCGGAGCTGCCGCCTCCGCCGGAGAAACCACCTCCGCCTCGCGACGAACTTCCTCCACCCCATGAACCACCAGAATTGCCCCAGCCCGGTCCGGATGAAATTATCCAGCCGCCACGTCGATAACCACGGCGGGAGTAAACGGTACCGCGTCCGCCGATAAGCTTTAAGAGGAAGAAAATGAAAACAAAAATGACGATGATAGGTACTATGCTCTGGCCTTGAGAGCCTCGCGGGCGCTCATTCACGGTCACGCCCGTGCCCTTATATTCTCCCTTGGTCGCTGCGATTATGGCGTTTATACCTGCCGCCAAGCCACCTTCATAGCTGCCTGCTTTGAAATGAGGTGTGATCTCATTGTCGATGATCCGGCGGCATAAAGCATCCGGCAAAGCGCCTTCCAAACCGTAGCCCACATGGATGCGCAGCTTGCGGTCTTGCACGAACACCGCCAGCAAGACGCCATTGTTCTTCTCTTTTTGGCCAATGCCCCACGCCGTGAACATTTTCTGGCTGTAATCTTCGATGGCGCTTCCCGGGGGCAGATTGGGGAAAACTACGACCACAATCTGGGAGGATGAAGCCCGCTCGAACTCCACCAGTTGATTGTTCAGTTCGGTCGCTTTCCCGGAGCTGACAACATTGGCGTAGTCGTTGAAATATTTGGCCGGCTTGGGCGGAATCTCTCCGCCCAAAGCCAGGCTGATACAGCCCAACCACAGGCACAGGATGGCAAAAGTTCTCACGGATTACTTGGCCGGCGATTTCTTGAAATCAAACTCCACCTTGGGAGCGGCTTCCGCCCCGGTGACGGCGGTGAAATAGGGTTTCTCCTTGAAGCCAAAGAATCCGGCGTAGAAAACCGCAGGAAAGGATTTGATGGCCGTGTTGTAGGATTGCACGGAATTGTTGAAGGTGTTTCGTTCCACGGCGATACGATTCTCCGTGCCCTCCAGCTGCACCTGGAGATCACGGAAACCGGCGGTGGCCTTGAGCTCGGGATAACGCTCGGCCACGACCAGCAACCGGGAGAGTGCCGACGATAACTGCGTCTGGCTTTTCTCGAACTCGGCCAGCTTGGCACTGTCCGCCGGAGCGGTATTGGAGATTTGGACTTTGCCGACCGAGGCGCGGGCCTCAGTCACCTCCGTAAGCGTGGATTTCTCGAAGTCCGCTGCGCCTGAAACGGTAGCGACCAGGTTGGGGATCAAGTCAAAGCGCCGTTGATAGACGTTCTGCACTTGCGCCCATTGCTTGTCCACTCCCTGAGAAAGACTGACGAGGCGGTTGTAGCTGCCGCCTGCAATCATCACGAGGATGATGATCAGGCCGATGATGACTCCGAGACCAATCAGTAGTTTTTTCATGTATCTTCTCTTTGCCGAGATCAGCAGTAAACCTTAGTGCAGGATCGGGCAATTACAATGGGAGACCAAACTCGTAAGCGCTGGAGCCGGTGCAAGTTGGAGTTGTCACCGCAGGAGCAAACTGGCATCAAGGCGGTGTTCAACCGCTGCCAGCAGATGGAAATCTGCCTTGGCGGGTTGGGAAGAATTTTAAAAGACCATTGCCATGAAGTCATTTGTTTCCGGTGTCCTGTGCTCCATAGCGATTTTTTCCACGGCGTCCCTCCCGGCCCAGGATCTGGGCGGCGACATGACGTTGCATCGTCTGGTTCTGCCGGACACGAAGTGGGAAGTGGTGGCTGAGGGCTTAGGTTTTGCGGATGCGCCGATGTCGGATGACAAGGGTAACTTTTACTTCTGCGATATGCGCAGCACACCGCCAGTGATCTGGAAGGTGGCACCAGATGGAAAGAAGTCCAAAGTGATCGAAGGCATCCCTGTGAGTGGGATGAAGTTTGGACCGGATGGACGGCTTTATGCCGGAGCGGGAGTGGGCAAGGACAAACATCTTTCCGCCTTCGAACTGCCCAGCGGCAAGGAGACGCTGCTGGCGAAGGATGTGCAACCCAATGATCTCGTGGTGACGCACAAGGGCTACATCTATTTCACAGAGTCGGGCAAGAAGCAGGTGATGTTCGTGAACGCGAAGACGGGGGAGATGAAGGTGGTGGATTCAGGTGTGCTCACCTCGCCGAATGGTATAGCCCTCTCGCCGGATCAGCGGACGCTGGCGGTATCGGATTCACGTGGTAAGTATGTGTGGACATACAGCATCGAGCCAGACGGCAAGCTGACGCCCGGGGTGCCGTATATGACGATGCGCACGGAGGTGGACCAGAATGCGAAGAGCCAGGATGGGCGAACGCCGGTTTACAAGGTGGCGAGCGGTGGTGATGGGATGAGCTCGGACTTGTATGGGCGCTTTTATGTGTCCTCAGCGTTGGGCGTGCAGGTGTTTGATCCCACGGGTCGTGAATGCGGTCTGCTGCCGAAACCGTATGAAAAAGGCATGACGAGCGTGCATATCGGCGGACCGGGCGGGGAATACATTTATGTGACGCAGGCGGACAAGGTGTTGCGGCGCAAGGCGAACGTGAAGGCGTTCTATCCGTGGCTCGGACCAGTGGAGGCGATTCCCTTGCCGGTGAAGTGATTTTTCAAGAGGCGTAAACATGAGCAGCAGCAAACGCATACCGACGGATGGCGGAGCGAGCTTGAGCCATAACCCGTTTGGAGCGCTCTCC
>JAJNBN010000309.1 GCA_021156225.1 Verrucomicrobiota bacterium
ACTCCCTGCTCGATGGTGCCTGCCGGCTCGACCGGCTGATGGATCGCGCCCACGAACTCAAGTTCCCCGCCATGGCCATCACGGACCATGGCAACATGTTCGGCGCCATTGATTTCTATCAGGCTGCTCGCAAGAAAGGCATCAAGCCCATCATCGGTTGCGAGGTCTATGTCGCGCCCGGCAAACGCACGGAGAAGAAGGCGAGCGGTGGCGGCAAAGAAGTTTACAACCACCTCGTGCTGCTGGCCAAGGATCAGCAGGGCTACAAGAACCTGGTGAAGATGGTGAGCTACGCTTACATCGACGGCTTCTACTACAAACCGCGCATCGATAAGGACCTGCTCACCGAATACAAGGAAGGCATCATCGCCCTCTCTGGCTGTCTCGCGAGCGAGATCTGCCAGCACATCATCCAGGACCAGCCGGGCAAATCGCGCACTTCCATCGATTGGTTCAAGCAGACACTCGGTCCTGAAAACTTTTATCTCGAGCTCCAGAACCACGGCATCCCCGAGCAGGCCAAGGTAAACCGGCATCTCATCCCTTGGGCCAAGGAGTTCGGTCTCAAGCTCGTGGCGACCAATGACGTGCATTACGTCAAGAAAGAGCATTCCCACGCGCACGATTGCCTCATCTGCATCGGCAACCAGAACCTGCTCAGCGATACCAAGCGCATGCAGTACGTGCAGGAGCAGTTCTACCTGCGCTCCGCCGAGGAGATGCTGGCCCGTTTCGAAGAGACGCCTGAGGCGGTGAAGAACACCTTGGAAGTCGCTGAGAAGTGCAATCTCGAGATCAAGTTCGGTGAACTGCACTACCCCGTCTTCACCCCGCCGGACCACTACACACGCGAAGGTTATCTGCGTCTCCTGCTCGCCAACGGTTTGAACCGCCGTTACACGCTGCAAGCCAGCGCTGAAGGACACGAATTCGTCATCGAATCCATCTTGGAACCCAAGCGCCTGCCCACGTTGGATTACGCCAAGTTCGATGCGGAGCTGAAGGAAAAGCCGGACGCCAAACTGCATGAACTCCCTTCGGTGGCGGCCGCCATCAAGGACGTCATCGACCGCGTGCAGATCGAGATGACGGTCATCTTGAAGACCGGTTTCGTCGATTACTTCCTCATCGTCGCCGATTTCGTTTTGGAAGGCCGCAAGATGGGTGTCGCGTGCGTGGCCCGTGGTTCCGCCGCCGGTTCCATGGTCACCTACTTGCTGGACATCGCGAACGTCGATCCCATCCGTTACGGCCTGCTGTTCGAGCGCTTCCTGAATCCGGAACGCGTCAACCCGCCGGATATCGATATCGATTTCGCGGATGACCGTCGCGCGGACGTGATCGAATACGTGCGCCAGAAGTATGGCCGCGATTGCGTCGCCCAGATCATCACCTTCGGCACGATGGGTGCGAAGTCCGTTGTGCGCGACGTCGGTCGCGTCATGGGCCTGAGCTACGGCGAATGCGATCGTCTGGCCAAAATGATTCCGAACGAACTCAAGATGGATCTGAAGAAGGCCCTTGAGCAATCGGCTGAGCTGAAGACCGCCTACGACACCGAGGAAGTCACGCGTGAATTGGTGGATATCGGTTTCGTGCTGGAAGATCTGACGCGCAATTCCTCCATCCACGCCGCCGCCGTCGTCATCGGTCCGGAGCCGCTCATCAATCTCCTGCCCATCAAACAGGACGATGACGGCACCATGGTCACGCAATACGCGATGAATCCAGTGGGCGATCTCGGCCTGTTGAAGATGGATTTCCTCGGGTTGAAGACGCTGACCGTCATTCGCAATACTTGCGACATGGTGAAGCAGACCAAGGGCATCGTCATCGACGTCGATACGCTGCACCTCGATGATGCCAAGGCTTACGACCTCTTGAACAAGGCGAATACCCTCGGTGTGTTCCAGCTTGAATCTGGCGGTATGCGCGATCTCTGCCGCCGTTTCCAGATCGCTTCCGTGGAGCACATCACCGCGCTCGTGGCGCTTTATCGCCCCGGCCCCATGGACCTGATCCCCGACTTCATCGAGCGCCGCCATGGACGCAAAGAAGTCGAGTATCCGCATGCGTTGCTGGAAGGCATCTCGAAAGAGACTTACGGCGTGCTCATCTATCAGGAGCAGGTGATGCAGGCCGCGCAGATCCTCGCTGGCTACACGCTCGGCGGCGCCGACTTGCTCCGTCGCGCGATGGGCAAGAAGAAGCTTGAGGAGATGCAGAAGCATCGCGAGTTGTTCGTGAAAGGGGCGAAGGAGAAGAACGGCATCGCCGCGGACAAGGCAAACCAGGTCTTCGATTTGTTGGAAAAATTCGCCGGTTACGGCTTCAACAAATCACACGCAGCGGCCTACGCGGTGGTGGCGTATCAGACGGCGTATCTGAAGGCGAACTTCCCGGTCGAATTCTTCTGCGCCATGATGACGAACGACATGAGCGATACGGCGAAGCTCAGCCAGTTCATCGCCGAAGCGCGTCACATGGGCATCGAAGTGCTCGCTCCCGATGTAAACGAAAGCAGTTTGTATTTCGCTCCTGCCCGTGGAGGTACGGTGATCCGGTTCGGCATGGCGGCCATCAAAGGCGTGGGTGAAGTAGCCGTGCAAAACATTCTTAAAGCACGGGCGGAGGGGGGCAATTTCAAGTCTCTCTCAGAGATGTGCCAGCGGATAGATACGCGCGCCGTCAGCCGCAAAGTGCTGGAAGCGCTCATCAAATCCGGCGGTTGCGATTGCTTCAACGAAACGCGCGCCACGTTGTTCGCGCAGATCGATTTCGCGGTTTCGCGCGCCTCCAGCATCGCCACGGACAAAGCCCGCGGCCAAGTCTCGCTCTTCGGCATGATGGAGGAGTCCACCACTGCCCTGCCTGAATCGATGGCGAAGCTGCCCGAGTGGCCGCAGAGCGAGTTGTTGCAGGCGGAGAAAGACTTGCTCGGCTTCTATGTCACGGGCCACCCGCTCACGCCCTATGCCACGATGCTGGAGCGTTACACCACGCATAATCTGGCGGAAGCCGCCGGGTTGCCGAACAAGACGATGTGCCGTCTGGGCGGGATGATCACCGCCATACAACAGGGCTTTTCGAAGAAATCGGGCAAACCGTACGCGATGGTTACTCTGGAGGATACTGGCGGCAGCGCGCAGATCCTCTGCATGAATGACAATTACGACAAGTTCCGCGAGATCTTGAAGCAGAACGCCGTCCTCCTCGTCATCGGCGAAGTGAATACCGGCGAGGACAAGGCGAAGATTTTCCCCACGGAGATCATGCCCATCGAGGTGGCCCCGCGCAAATACACGAAGCAAGTGCATCTGCGCTTGCAGATGGCGCATCTCACACTGGAGAAACTGGACGAGGTCCGACGTCTCGTGGAGGCCAACAAAGGTCGCGTGCCGTTGTTCCTCTGCTTCCGCGATCCGAGTGGTGCGACCATCTTCATGGAAACGCACGACCGTTATTTCGTGGCGCCCACAAATGAATTCGAGCTGGCCATCAACGAGATGCTGGGCGAGGAAACTTATTACGTAAACGTGGACACCAAGATGCCCGAGCGTGAGCGCAAGCCGTGGGAGAAGAAGTCTTACGCAAATGCCGGCGGCGGTGATGACGAGTGATCAGCGTGAACGAATCCACGAACATCAGCCATCCTTTAAGCCGCGAGGTGTCCTCACGGACACTAGTAGCTCCGCCCAGTTCAACGGCCCTATCCAACGAATTGACCGCGGATCTCCGGCGCGCTCTCTGGCTGCCTCAGCACAAGCTGCTCGCCGTAGCTGATCTGCATCTTGGTTATGCTTGGTCTCATCGCAGCAAGGGCCAGTTGTTACCCGTCACCCGCCAGGAAGATACCGTGGAGCGCTTGCTGGAATTGCAGCGTGACTATAATGCAGAGCACATCGCGATCTTGGGAGACATTGTGCACGACACCGTCGCCATTCCCGAAGTGCGCGCTGAACTGGATCGCCTGATCACCACGCTCTCCGCGCATGGCCAACTCACGCTGCTGTTGGGGAATCATGATCGGCAACTCGAGCGCAATCTCACTTTGCCGGAGAATGTGCAGTTGCGAAAATCCCTGACCGTGGGGCGGTTCACCTTGCTGCATGGCGATGACGCGCGTGTGATGGAAAGCGGGGAGGCGTCACTGACGCTCATCATGGGCCATGAGCATCCGACTCTTTCATTAGGTGATGGCGTGTCGGCCGTAAGGTGTCCGTGCTTTCTCGTGAGTTCTGAAGTGATCGTGCTGCCGGCCTTCTCGCCTTGGGCCAATGGCTGCACGGTGGGCCGCCAACCCTTCCTCTCTCCGCTCTTGCGCGAGATCAGCTTTCAGGAGGCCCATGCGATTATGGGCAGGCGGTTGCTAAGGGTGCCGCTCTGAAGGGAAATTCTTTGTCTTGCTTGAATTGCTTTCAGAAGAGGACAACAACGATTAAGGTCCAGTTCTTCGTGGAAATTGACATGTCTTTAGGCGTAAAATTCAAATCCTTGATGGTTACGGCACTTATTGTCAGCGTCTTCGTTGCGTGCTCGGACAAGGGACGGCTTCCCAACGGATGGGCGGCTAATATGGACGGGGTTTATATAGGGAAACGAGGCAAGCTGGAAGAAATTGTCGCGTTACAACGTGACGGGGCTTACTCTCATGTCTGCAAGCTTGATGGGACGGAAGTGATTAACGAATCGGGAACGTGGACCACGAAAGCCAATCCTCCCGAAATCATTTTGACGCCGCGTGGCCGCGGACATTTTTCCAAGTTGTACGACCCGGTATCAAATACGGTTTTAAGTCAGCCTGAGAAATTATCGTTTTATACTTATTGGCCGCTTGCTGAAGATGGGGCGGTAGTCGCAATATTCATTGGAGTGCAAAGCGAGCTTCGCTTGATTAGACAAAAGTGAGCGACTTGAAGATCTATTTTCACGGCACTTTTTGTCACTCACACCGGCATCACGGCAGCTCCGAAAAGAACCGGCTCCAGCGCGCCTTGAACCACGCATCTTTTTCAAAGGAGATCGCGATGCCCACCGCCTCCCCCATGATCTCTCTCCTCGACACAAATCCGAAGTAGCGCGAGTCGAGACTGTTGTCCCTGTTGTCTCCCATCATGAAATACTGTCCGGCAGGCACAGTTTGCTCGGAAAAAGAATTCCGCCCCTGAACCGAGGGGATGAACATCACCGGATGCGTCCGCCCCGCCACCGTTTCTTCGGCGAACTGGTAATGCGGCATTTC
>JAJNBN010000310.1 GCA_021156225.1 Verrucomicrobiota bacterium
TGGAAGTTCCTCGGCTGGAACAGAAGCTGAACTTGCTGGCGACGATCGCGCAGATCAGCCCGTTGATGGGCTTGCTGGGGACGGTGATGGGCTTCATCCGCATCTACGGCATCATGGAGGAACAGGGCCAGTATGCGCAGGGCGGGATGCTCTCGGGCGGCATCTGGCAGGCGCTGATCTGCACGGCAGCGGGTCTGGCGGTGTCCATAGTGGCGTATGCGGCTTACAATTACATGGTGAGCCGGGTGAACTCCATCGTGCTGGACATGGAGAAGACGTCTACGGAAGTGCTGAACCTCGTGACCGACCCTAACACGCGCCACTGATGAAGTTTCCCCGCCAGCTCAGGCCGTTCCGCGGGTCGTTTGATTTCGCCCCGTATGCGGGCGTGTTCTTTTGCTTCATGTTGTTCATCGTGCTGCAGTCTTCGGTGATTTATCATCCGGGCGTGCAGGTGGATTTGCCGAAGGCGGAGGGCTTGCCGGGCATCACGGGGCCGGTGCTGGTGGCGGTGGTGGATGCGAGCGGGCAGATCTTTTACGACAATCAGATCATCGAGGAGAAGGCCTTGCAGTCGGCGTTGCGCGCGGAGCTGCGGCGGCTGGGACAATCCGCCACACTGGTGATCCAGGCGGATGGCAATGTGAAGTATGACCAGCTCCTGCACCTGAGCACGCTGGCGCGGGAGGCGGGCATCGAGAAGGCATTGCTGGCGACGCGACCGGCCACGGCGCTGCAACCCGTGCCCATCACCACGAACAAACTCAACGCGTCCAAGCAACCATGAGCGGCGGCGAACCATCCTGGCCGCGGGCACGGTGGATACGCGTGATCGCGTTGGTTTTCGTGGGGCAGCTTTTCTTCACGTGGGTGCTGGCGGAGCGGGTGGTGCGGCCGGTGCAGCAGGCGAAGTATGGCGCTCCGGTGGCTTTGCTCACGCTGCCTTCGGCGAACCAAGCGCTGCACGAGCATCCGTCCGTGGCGGGAGCGACGCTGTTCGCGCTGGTCGATCCGCGCGGATTCTCCGGAGCGGCGTGGTTGCGGGCGGAACCGCGCGAGACGGCGTTGACGGAATGGCGCGAACCCGATTTCTGGCTGCCCGCGAACCCTCAGCGGCTTGGCCTGCCCTTTCAACGCTTCATCCAGACGAATGCGCCGCAGCTCACCAGTGCGGCAGTGGTGCCGGCTTTCCAGCGCACGCCTATTTCGTTGCCGCCGGTGATCCATTCCACGCAATCGTCCCTGACCGTTTCCGGCGAGCTCACCGCGCGCAAACTCCTGCTCCATCCCACCGTGCCCTCGTGGCCCGTGGCGGATACCTTGCGACCGAGTCACGTGTCCGTGGCGGTGGATGCCTCGGGCAATGTCTTCAGCGCCGTGCTGGAAACGACCGTCAATCTCGGGGTCGAGCAAAAGGCCGTGAACCCCGTGCAAGCCCTGGCCGATCAAAAAGCCGTGGAGCTCGTCCAGCAACTGCGCTTCGCCCCGTCGCCCACGCGCAAGCCCAGCAGTCCCATCGGCGCAGATCTCACCTGGGGCACGGTCATCATCCGTTGGCAGACCACCGCGCCTGCCATCACCAACGCCCCGCCGCTATGAGCACGGACTTGCTTATCTTCATTTACGTGGCGGTCACGCTCGGCGCGCTCTGTCTCATCGGCCTTTACTACGAGCGCCGCGAGGAAAGCTTCCAACCCTCGCCCAGCAAGGACCGCATCTTCCGCTGCGAGAAGTGCGCCTTCGTCTACACCGATGACGAAGACACCGACCTCTCCCGCTGCCCCCAATGCAGCAAGATGAACGAGCCCATGCAGTTCTAATTACTCCTTCGTCCCGCTCTTCACCTCGATCACGTCATGCGGCGCCGCTTCCTTCTGGCCCGCCGGGCTCACGCGGATGTAACGCGCCTTCGCCCTTAATTGCTCCAAATTCGGCGCGCCCAGATAACCCATGCCCGACTGGATGCCCCCGATCAATTGCGTCAACACCGCGTCCACCGATCCGGACACTTCCTTCAGCGCCTCCACGCCTTCCGCCGCCACCTTGCGCGTCTTGTCCGCCGTGTGACCGTAACGCGCCGCCGAACCCGCCTTCATCGCCGCGATGCTTCCCATGCCGCGATACTGCTTATAAAGCTTCCCGCTGATCTCGATGATGTTTCCGGGCGCCTCCGGGCAACCCGCCAGCAACCCGCCGCAGATCACCGCTTGCGAGAGCGTCAACGCCTTCACGATGTCACCCGACTTCGTGATGCCGCCATCCGCCACCACCGTCACGCCCAGCTTCTTCGCCGCCTGCGAACAGATATACAACGCCGTGAGCTGCGGGATGCCCACGCCCGCCACGATGCGCGTCGTGCAGATCGATCCCGGCCCTTGCCCCACCTTGATCACATTCGCGCCCGCCTCCGCCAGGAAGGCCACACCGCCCGCGCTCGTCACATTCCCCGCGATGATCGCCAGCTTCGGGAACGCGCCCCGCACCAGCTTCACCGTCTCACCCACGCCCTTGCTATGACCATGCGCCGTGGAGACCGCCACCGCATCCACCCCGCGCTCCACCAGAGCGCCCACGTGATTGATGATACGATCCCGGTCCAGCGCCCCGCCCGAAGTGCGCGGAGCCGAGATGGCCGCGCCGCACAACAGGCGGAACTGCGTATCCCGCGCCGGCTTGAACTGCGCACTCCGCTCCAGCGTGATGCGCTCGATGTCGCTCATCGTGAAGAGCCCGTGCAGCTTGTCCTCCTCATCCACCACAAGCAGCTTGTGGATGCCAGGATGATCCGTGAAAAACTTGTCCGCGCGCGCGATCGCGTCCTTGCCCAGCTCCTTCACCGTCACCGTGTGAACCTGCGCCCGGGGCGTCAGCGCCTCCGAAACCTTGCGCGCCGCATAACGCGGCTTAACCACGTGGCCCGAGAGCAGGCCGATCAATTTCCCCGCCGCATCCACCACCGGGAACGTGCTGAAATCAAAATGCCGCTTCTCCATCATCTCCAGCACATCACTGATATACTGCTCTGGCGATACCTTGATCGGGTCCTGGATCAATCCATGCACATGATTCTTCACCCGGCTCACCTCGGAGAGCTGCTCCTTCTCCGTCATGTTGTAATGGATCAGCCCCAAGCCGCCGTTCAAGGCCATGGCGATGGCCATGCGCGCCTCCGTCACCGTATCCATGTCCGCGGACACGATGGGGATATGGAGCTGGAGCCCCTCCGCGAGATTCGTCTCCAGTTGGGTATCCTTCGGGAGGACATCCGAGTACAACGTGGACAAAGTCACATCATCGTACGTGAGACCGGTGTTGGGGTAAGCGCCGAAGAAAGATTCGGCGGACTGATAAAACTGGGCGTCGAGCGCGGCGATGTCAGACGTAACTGCCATATACATACATGCACAAGAGGAGGGGGGTATGGCAAGCGGGAAACAGGCGCGCCTGCCTCCCCTCGTTGGTAAGGATGAGTTTCTATTGGGAAGTCGACCTTCGACCCTCGTCCCTGACTGAATGAACCCTTTTTCCCGGTAGGGCGAAAGTCCCCTTGAGCCCAAACTAGGTGTTTCCCCAGTTCGCCCTTCGAACCTTTCGTCTCGCCCTTTCCTCCGGGCGACGACGCATTTCTTCCTTCTACATTCCAAATTCTTCATTGGACGAATAAAACCCTCCTTAATTGGGCTTCCAGCCTTGGAGATGTGCCTGTTGGATTCCGAATCGAATCCGCACAGCTCCGACTGCTAGTTTTAGAAATACCCCATTCGAACAAAAGCGTCAACCAGAAAAATCAAAAATAATGCAATATTTTCAACCTGAAACCGCGCCATTAACGTTACAAACGCAAACCCCTGCCCCCAACAACCAACAAAACCCACCTCTACAAAGGTAGGGCGTTGCTGCCGCAACGCCCTTGCCATTTCCCCTCGGAGCGCCGATCTCCGTATCGGCGCGAAGCCGTAGCGCACGCATCCTGCGTGCGAGTTCCGCGGTATCCTGCCGCGAGTCTCCCTTTCCCTATCCCGACTCCCACCCCATCCCGCTACCTCAACACTTGTGTACAAGTGCCGAGGTTTTCTACCAATTCCCACAATCTGCCCAATCCCGCACCCTCCTCGGTAGGGCGTCTCCGACGTCGCCTGATTTTACCTAAGGTTTTCGCAGAATAACAAGTGACTCACGAAGGCTGGTGATAGATCGGCCGCTAGTTGTAGAAATTTGCTGTGTGCTTTTACTGAAAGGCCGCAATACTCGGATTTCTTCAGTTGAAAACCCAACTTTCTCGGCTAGTGAGGCAATCAAGAGGTCTGTTGGTAGATGAATATTGAAATAGGAAGAATTGCCGACCACGAAACACAAGCGCGCATTTCTTTTGGTTACGCGCATGAGCTCCGTCAGCAAACCTTGCATGTGGATAAAATACCCTCTGATCATTTCGGGGATCGTGTCATTCCAAAGAGCTTCCTCAGATATCGAAGCAATGATATCGGAAATGGATTCGGGAAGTGACTTTTTGTCAAACTTCCACTTTACCTGCACATGAGAACAGAAGGTCTTGCGACGCAAACGACGGACATCGGAATAGCTTTTGACGAAGCCCAGTGCCCACAACTCTGGCATGTACACGTCGGTGTAATCAAAAGAATTGCAGTACGGCGGAGAGGTGATCACCGCATCCACGGACCGATCTGGTATCCTCCGCAGCCCTTCCATCACGTTTGCTTTAGAGCAGACCTGCGCATTCGACAACGAATGGGGGCGCTTTTCCAAAAAAGCGATATCTTCAAGAAAAACACTCGCTCTTTCCTCGAACGAATCAATCACCTTCTCCCGATCGATATGTCTATCTTGCCAGCGCCGTTTATACCGGACGCATTTGCCATCCTTTGTGGTATTTCCTATTTCATTAAGAACTGAGGAAAGCACCACGAGAAACAAATTCCGGTACAAAGGTTGGACCTCTTCAAAAGCCACTCTCAACCCAAGAATACCTTGGAGGCTTTCAGGAGCGAACAACCACTTTTTCAAGTCACCCCGCTTGGTGATGGTCGACATCTCCGGAATCGGCAAGGCTTTACGCCGCCGAGCACGAGCTAGTTTCAGTACCTTACGTAAAGTTTCCTGAAATCCTGAAGTTCTATAACTGTTCCGCATTTTGGCCACCGCTACGTGATGAGCGAATGGATTTACTTCAAAAGATGCGCAAGAAATACCCACCTCTTGACATGC
>JAJNBN010000311.1 GCA_021156225.1 Verrucomicrobiota bacterium
TGATGTGGGACCCTGAAGTCCGTTATCTCAGAGACCCGGAGTCGTTTCGTACGAGATATCGCGTGTTTGCTTTGGTGGGAACGGAGGGGAAAATCATGGGCAACATGATCTTCCCGGTCAGCCAGCAAGAGTTTCAACAGTCGGGTGGTCTGGTCTATATTGAGGGAGAAACGGATGGGGGCTTTTTACCCATGGTAAAGATAAAAAACCTGCTCGAAGTCCATCGAGATAAACTCAGACAGTTCTGATCTAGTTCACTTCAACAACACCTCCACCGCCTTCTCCAGTTGCAGGTCTTTGCCTTTGGCGACGGATTCGGGGTCGTTGCTTACGCTGTGGTCGGGTTCGAGTTGCTGGTTTTCCAGATACTTGCCCTGGCGGTCTTTGATGCCCACTTGGGGGATGCCGAAGTAGATGGATTTGTCCATCTGCGTCTCCCACCAGACGGCGGTGCCGGTGCCGGGCACGGGCATGCCCACGAGTTCGCCGATGCCCAGGGTCTTGTAGAGCAGGGGGAACATGTGGGCGTTCGAGTAATTGCTCTCGCCCATCACGACGACGGTTTTCTTCTGCCACTTTTGCATGGGATCGTGGCCGATGACGTTCTCGCGCGGGATGTAGGTGAAGTAGCTCTGGCCGCTGAGCAGGTCAGTGAGGTCATCGTGCAGCCAGCCGCCGCCATTGAAGCGCGTATCGATGACGATGGCCTGCTTGTCCGTGTTGCGACCCAAGACTTCCGAATAGAAATCGCGGAAGGCCGAATCACCCATGCTGCGGATGTGCGCGTAACCGATCTTGCCATCGGAGAGCTTGTCCACCAGTTCGCGGCGTGACTTGATCCAGCGCTGGTAGAGCAATTCATCTTCCTCGCCTTGCGTGATGGGTTTCACGGTTTCTTCCCAGCGTGTGTTGTTCGCCGGGTCGAACATGGAGAGGAGGACAGGCTTGTTCGCTTTCCGATTCAAGAGGGTGTAGGGATTCGTGTTCTCGGCGATGGTCACGCCATCGATCTTCTCGATGATCTGGCCGGCCTTGATCTTCATGCCCGCCTTGAGCAGCGGCCCTTTTTCCATGACCTCGATGATTTTCCAGCCGGGGCCTTTGGCGGTGTTCTCGAAGAATGCGCCCAGGTTCGCCGTGCTGTCGCCGTTCGGCGTGGACGGGCGGTAGCCGCTGCCGGTGTGTGAGGCGTTCAGTTCACCGAGCATTTCGCTGAGCATCTCGGCGAAGTCCCAGTTGTTATCGATGTGCGGGAGGAAGCGGGCGTAGGCCTTTTCGTAGAAGGCCCAATCTACTTTGTGCAGGTCCGTCACGTAGAATTTCTTCATGACCTGACGCCAGGCGTGGTCGAAGATGTAGGCGCGTTCGGCGGCGCGGTTGAGTTCCATCTCCGCACTGAAGTTGATGGAGGTCTGTTTGGCTCCGCTGATCTCCACTTTCGTGATCTTTCCGCCGGCGAGGACGAACACGTTCTTGGCGTCCTCATCCAGTTCCAGCGTGCCGGAGTCGGCGCCGAGTTTTACAAGCAACTTGGTTTCGTTTTCGCGCGGTTTGTGTTGCCAGAGGTCGAAGCCTTTCTCGAACTTGGCGAGGTAGAGGAGGGTTTCGCCATCTGGGGTGATGACGGCATCGGCGAGTTCGGAGGAATGGATGGTGAGGCGCACGGTGCGGTTCTCGATGCCTTCCAATTCGACCTTCACGGGCTCGATTTTTTCTTTCTCTTTGTCCTTCTTCTCGTCTTTGGCAGCAGCGTCTTTTTTAGTTTCTTCCTTCTTGGCTTCGTCAGATTTCCTGTCTTTGTCTTCGGCCGGTTTCTTGTCGTCGTCCTTCTTATCCTTGTCCTTCTCTTTGTCTTTATCCTTATCTTTTTTCTCACGCTCCTGGAGCAGCTCGTATTCGGCCTTGGTCTGATTGAAGCGATCGAATGCCTCTTGGGTGAGGAACATGCCGTAGGCGTCCTGGTTCGCGCCCCAACTGCCGTGGCTGCGCATGCCGTGGCGGTCGGTGGCCCAGAGCAGCATTTTGCCCTTCATCATCCATTGAGGGCGCTCGTCTTCATAGCCGCTCTTGGTGAGATTCACGGGCGGTTTGCCGCCCGCGGCATCCAGCAGGCCGACCTCCATAGACCAGCGGTTTTTATCGAGGAAATTGACGAAGAACCATTTGCCATCCGGTGACCAATCAAACCATTGATCGCCATCGGTGTAGGAGTAATTCGCATCACCAGGCAATACGATGCGGCTCCCCTTGCTCTCCAGATTTAACACCTTGAGCGTGGTGCGTTCTTCCAAGTAAGCGACTTCCTTGCCATCGGGAGAATAGCGAGGCTGAAACGTCTCAGCAGCATCATCCAGCAAAGCCGTTTCCTTGATGATGGTGGAACTGTAGAAATGCAGGTCTTCATCGCGGGCGATGGCGGCCTCGTAGATGTTCCAACTGCCATTGCGCTCACCGGCGTAGATGAGTTTGCGACCATCGGGACTGAAGCTGACGGAGCGTTCCTGCTCCGGCGTGTTCGTGATGCGCTTGGTGATCTTGTGATCGATGGAGACGACGAAGATTTCGCCACGCACGACGAAGGCGAGTTCCTTGCCCTTGGGCGAGAGGGCCATCTCCGTAGCGTCGCTGCTGAGGTTCACGAATTGGGAATCGTTGCGCTTGCGGTCGGCGGCGATCTGGATGGAAACCTTCTGCGGTTTGCCGTTGCCGCCTTTTACGAGATAGAGTTCGCCATCGAAGCTGTAGCAGAGGTCGCCTTTCTTGGAGCTGCTGAGGAAGCGGGCAGGGTGTTTGGTATGCTCGGTGATCTGCGTGGGTTTATCAGGGGAGGCGATTGACATCTTCCAGACGTTGAAGGAGCCGCTTTTTTCGCTCAGGTAATAGACTTCCTTCTCGTTCGGGCTCCAGACGGGGTTGCGGTCTTCGCCTTCAAACGAGCTTAGCTTGGTGTGTTTGCCGGATTCTTTGTCATACATCCAGACATCGCGCGCGATGGAGGAGGTGTGATGCTTGCGCCATTCGTTTTCGTAGCCTTTACGGTCGTGATAGAGGAGGCGTGCGCCCGTTTTGTCAAAGCGGGCGTCTTGGGCGGGGGTGGTGAGGATTTGGAAGGCGCGTCCGCCATCGATGGGGACTTGATACAGCTCTGGGAGGGTGCGATTGGGGAATTGCTGGTTTAAGGGCGAATCAAGCCGTTGGGAGTAGAAGAGCACTTGCTTGCCATCGGGGGTGAAGTCCGTGGGGTAATCGTAGGCGGAATGGAACGTCAGGCGTTTGGCTTCGCCACCTTCGGCGGGGATGAGGAAGATGTCGAAATTGCCATGGCGATCGGAGGCGAAGGCGATGTTTTTGCCATCGGGCGACCAGACGGGCATGAAGTCCTGAGCCTCGTGCATGGTGAGGGGAATGGCGGAACCGCCTTTGCTGGGCACGATGTAAAGATCGCCGCGGTAGCTGAAGACGATCTTGGCGCCGTCCGGCGAGATGGCCGGATAGCGGAGCCAGAGCGGATCAGCGGCGCGGACGGAAGCGGCGAAGCTCATGAGGGCGAGCAGTCCGAAAACAAGGCGTGAAAAGCGTGGCATAGTCATTTGCTTCCCCAAAAAGGTGTCCAAACCTTCGGGGTTCGGCGGCAGGTTAGCGGCTTTGTCTTCTGGGAAAAGGCAAAAAGGTTCGGGGTTCTGCCGGGGACGAGGTGTTCTCTTTGGTCCGCTGGGGAGATGCATCTATTCTATGGGAGCTGTGTTTGCTTATGGGAGTCGCCTTCCCCCTCATCTCGGCCTTCTCCCTGAGGGAGAAGAGGTAACAATTTCCAGCGATCAGGCCTGTTTAGATGCTGTTTTGCCTGCGTCAGGCGCGAATCATTAGAAGTGGGACCATTGAGGCGTTTTAGATAGTTAAGATTATTCTTTGCCCAGCCGGCGGGGGCTATGCTTTTTTAGGAAAAAGAGATGGATAAAACTCTCAGCCTGAAGAAAAGCGCAGCCTATGCGTGGGCGTGGCAGCCGCCTAAATGGCACAAAGCGTGGGAAAGAATCCTGGGCATGGCAGGGAAAATCCGGGCGTCGTTCTCAGGTTGATTGCTGGGATGATTTGATCGTTGTTTGAAGGGAACGAACTGCTTTAGCGCCGGCGGTAATGCCTTTCGCTTCGATCGCCTTCTCAGAGATGGTTGCGATCGTCACCGTCCATAAAGTGACCAGACTAAATGACAGCAGAAGCACTGGTTCGCCGCCGCGGTCGTTCAGCCAGAGACGGATGAGTGCAGGGACAGCGTGCAGAGCAAACAGGAAATGAAAGATATAAATTGAGTAGGAAATCTCTCCGATACGCCGCAGAAAATTCCATTCATAGTGCCCAGTTCGGAGTAAACCAAGCAGGCAGGCGAAGGAGAGTCCTGCAGTGGTCGGGATGATGGCGAAGGCCAGGCTTTTACCTGCATTCCATAGGAGCAGGGTGATAAGGGTGAACCCTGCGAAACCAATTATGTTGCATGAACGGGCTTGCAGAATCTTTGGCATGAGACTCCGTTGATGGAGGATATATGCCGTCATGCCCGTCACAAAAACGGGCAGTTGGTTAAGGATGCTGAAATACATGAAGCTGTTGTTCTGCATCACGAGCCAAGTATGACGAAGCAATACTTGGATGATCATGTTAACAGCGAAAGCGATGGCCCAGACGGACAAAATTCCTTTGATACCAAAAAGGTCTGTCATGCGGTTGCAGACCCAAAATAGAGCTGGGAACAAGGCGTAGAAAAGCATTTCGGTACCAATAGACCAGCCGCCAGGAACAATGCTGTTACCGGCTCCAGGAACTAGGCCGTGGATGAACAGGATGTTCGATAGGATGTGCGAAAAGGTGTAGGGCGTGCCGACTTCAGCAGCTTTTACGGCCGGGTCGTTTGAGAAAAGGTAGAGGCAAAAATACACCAATGCGCCAAAGTAATACAGCGGGACGATACGAAATATACGGCGGAGGTAGAAGGAGCGGACATTTGCCGGTTCAGCACGCCGACGGTCATAGGACAAACATAAGGTGTATGCGGAAGCGATGAAGAAGAGCTGCACTCCCAATTGGCCGTATTGAGTGAAGCTTTGCATTATCGTGCTTAAATGCGGGACCCTCTGCGAGGTGTGAACCAGCACCACCATTAAAACTGCTATTCCCCTAAGATGGTCTATGTAAGCGAGGTGATTGGCCGGTTTTTCCATCAGCT
>JAJNBN010000312.1 GCA_021156225.1 Verrucomicrobiota bacterium
CGGTTGATCGCGAATCACACTTCGTGGAAGGACAAGTGGAAGAAGCAGAAAATCGAGACTATCTCTCTCTTGCTTCGTGCGGCCATGGATGCCGAGGCGAAGGTGGGTATGAAGCTCAATATTGCCGAGAAGAACCTCGCAAAATTGTTGCAAAGTTTGCCCGCTTTGCGTAATCCAACAATTTCCAAGCTGAGTCAGGATGGCTGGGTTGCGGTTGAAACGATCATTGACGAGCACGTTGTTCGCGAATTGATCCCGCAGTTGAAGGCGGCCGGCGCAGAAGGAATCATAGAGTATCCGCTGAACAAAGTGGTGTACTAAACGAAGAAAAAATATGGGTTCATTGAAGAAACGTCGTAAGTCGAAGATCAACAAGCATAAGCGCCGCAAGCAGCTCCGCGCCAACCGCCATAAGAAGCGTACCTGGCAGAAGTAAGCCTCCCGGCTTGCTTCTTTGGAAAAAGAATTGCATTTCAGCGCCGTCCCGCACTTGCGGGACGGCGTTTTTATGGCACAGAATACGTAGCGATGCGTTGTTCTGCCATAATCTTGTGCCTGAGTCTGGTTACCGGCTTCCTTTTGACGGGGTGCAAGACCGCTGATAAAAAGGATCTCAGCCCCGTCGCGCACCAAGATATTGGAGGCATTCCCATCGAAAAATGGGACCTTACCCTTGATAAAGCGGGTGAACAACGGGTGGAGGCTTTTGCGCGCTTTGCGACCGGTATCAGCAACGAATTGCAGGAAAAAGGGGAAGAGGCGTTGGAAGAGTTCTTCCGTGCCGCCTTGGCCGATCCCACGAATGAACGGCTGGTATTGGATGTTTCCCGGCGCTTGATCCAAGGCCGGCAGCTCGAAAAAGCCGCTATTTTGCTGGGCGAATCGGGCAAGAATCCAGAGGCTTCTGCCAATTTGCTCACTTTGCTCGGTCTGGTGTATGCGGATCAGGACCGTGTGGAGGAGGCCGTGACAATCAACCGCCGGGCCATGAAGAAGGCCCCGAAGGCCTTGGCCCCTTATCGCAGCCTGGTGCAGCTTTATCTGAAAAAGGACAACGCGTCGGCGGCGCTGTTGATCCTTGGCGAGGCCTCAAAAGTAGAAGGTGCCGGACCAGACTACTACATGGATCTGGCGGAACTGTATGGGCACTACCTGCGGCAAAAAACGGATCAAGCCGACTTGGTAAAGCCCAGCATGAAACAGGCGCTGGACCAGGTCTATGACGCCAAGCCGGATAATCCGGCGATATTGCAGAAACTGGCGGAGGGTTATCAGTTCATCAAAGATATCACGCGGGCCACGGATATCTACATGGATCTCTTGAAGCGGTTTCCCAATGCGCCGGGTCTGCGTGAACGTTTGACCAACCTCTTCCTGCAAGGTGGCGAGAAGAGCAAGGCGGTAGAATTGATCCGCGGATTGATCCGCGAGAATCCTACCAAGCATCCTGAGGCCTATTTCATTTTGGCCAATCTTTTGCGCGAGGAAAAAAAGTACGGCGAAGCCGCGGAACAGCTCGAACGCATGATCATCGTGAAGGATGATGCGGAGCCGGCGTATTACGAACTCGCGGAGGCCCATAATCTGAACGAGAAACCGGAGAAGGCCCTCGCGGTGCTGGACAAGGCGAAGGCGAAATTTGGCGAGAGCTTCATCAATCGCTTCTACCGGGCCATCACGTACAACCGGCTGAAGCAGTATGACAAGGCCGTGGAACAGCTAACCGCAGCCGAGGTCATGGCCCGGGCCACTGCGCCGGAGCGGTTGACGCATCTGTTCTATTTCCAGATGGGCGCTGCGTATGAGCGGAATAAGGAACACGCCGAAGCGGTCAAGTATTTCGAGAAATGCCTGGAGATGGAGCCGGACTTTGCCGAGGCGTTGAATTACCTCGGCTACATGTGGGCAGAACGTGGCGAGAATCTGGAGCGGGCCAAGGTGCTGATTGAAAAGGCAGTGAACCAGGAACCCGAGAATGCCGCTTTCCTCGACAGCATGGCGTGGGTGCTCTTCAAGCTTAACCAACCCAAACCTGCGCTGGAGTGGATGCTGAAGGCCGTGAAGCATGTGGAAGAGGAGGATGCCACGCTCTTTGACCATCTGGGGGACATATACGCCTCGCTGAAAGACTACAGCAAGGCGCGCGAAGCGTGGGAAAAATCCCTCAAGCTCGAAGTCAGTGAGGAAGTGAAAAAGAAGCTGGAATCGACGCCCAAGCAATAGCTGGGTGTTCCTTCAAGTTTACCGCAACCTCTGAGTTATGAAATTGTGAGGGGTTCCCAGTCATTGCTTTTTCCTGATGCCAGGCCGCTGGTGACGCGGCTAGGGGGAGAATTCTTTCAGCGTCTGCCAAAAACACCGGGCGTCTATCTGATGCGCGATGCTGCCGAGGCGATCGTGTATGTAGGTAAAGCCAAAAACTTGCGAGATGAGGCGGCAGCTTTGGCGCGCGAGGCGCTTTTATTGCGAGAACTGAAACCGCGTTTCAACCGCGCCGGAGTCTGGCCCGCGCCCCCGAGATTTCTATTGTGGCGGATTCAAAATGAGCGATTGGAGCTCCGACTGGTGGCCGCAGTGGAAGAGGGCTGGGAGGTCCACGGACCATTGAAGGGCGGGGCGGCGGTGATGTTTGCTTCACTGGTGCGGGTCTTGTGGGTGATGGGTGAACCCGGGAAGGCGTTGAACGAAATGCCAGAGGGATGGTTTCACGGCCGGTTTCCCGAGGTGGTCGTGCTGCCGATCCAGACGGAGCAGCTTTTGCGGCATATCCTGTGCGGACAATTATCCGGGCAAACCCGGCCGGAAACACTGACGGTCAACTGGCAGCGCGAGGTTTTTCTGGAAGACAGTGACGCGGTGCTGAAGTTTTTTCGGCCCAAGAGCGGCGCTTGACTTCAAAAAGCCGCTCAGCATCCTTTCGCCCATGTCCATTTCCAATTCCTGGCTTAAACCAGCATTCGTGCTCGGTTGCCTGTGTCTTACCACCACTCTGATCGGCGCTGAATTGCCGGTGGCGAAACCGGAGAGCGTCGGCATGTCGTCCGAGAAGCTTCAAGCGGTGGACAAGATCGTGGAGGATCTCATCGCGAAAAAACGGCTGGCGGGAGCGCATGTCTCCGTGACCCGCAAGGGCAAGGTGGTTTACAACAAGACCTTTGGGAAGATGGACATTGAGGCGGACAAGGCGATGCGTGACGACGCCATCATCCGCATCTACTCGATGAGCAAATCCATCACCACGGCTGCGGCGCTGATGCTCTATGACGATGGCAAGCTTGGCCTGGATGACCCGATCTCCAAATACATCCCGGAGTTCAAGGATATCAAGATCTGGAGCGAGAGCGGCCTTCAACCGGTGAAGCGTGAGCCTACCGTGCGTGACCTGATGCGTCACACGGCCGGGATGACCTATGGTGGGATCGGCAATCCCGAAGCGGACAAGGCCTTCAAGGAAGCCAAGCTCATGGACCGTGGGCAAACGCTGCAAGAGTTCGGTGCCCGACTGGGCAAGCTGCCGCTCAAGTACGAGCCGGGCACGCAATGGATCTATAGCATGGCCACTGATGTGCTGGGACGCGTCGTGGAAGTGGCCTCTGGCAAATCCTTTGACGTGTTTCTGCAAGACCGCATCTTCACGCCCTTGGACATGAAGGATACGGGCTTTCATGTTCCCGCGGAAAAACTCGATCGCCTGATGACGGTTTATAACTCGGACAACAAAGGCACGTTGAAGCCTACGGATGTGCCGGCTAAGAGCAACTACCGCACGAAACCGACTTTCCTTTCCGGCGGTGGCGGGCTCGTCTCAACCACCCGCGATTATCTTCGCTTCCTGCAAATGGTGGCCAATGGTGGTGAACTGGACGGCAAGCGCCTGTTGAAAAAGAAAACGGCCGATCTGATGACGCATAATGAGCTGCCGGAGATAGCGATGCCGATCCGGTTCGGGAATGAGCAGCGTGAAGGTTTGGGTTTCGGGCTGGGCTTTAATGTGCGGGTGACCAAATCGGAGAAGTGGGATCCGGCAAGTCCGGTGGGCGAGTGGGGCTGGGGCGGTATGGCGAGCACGCACTATTGGGCGTCTCCGAAGGATGATCTGGTGGTCGTCACCATGGAGCAGACGTTGCCTTATTCCTTCATGCTGGAATGGGCGGTGAAGAAGCCGATCTACGATGCTATCGTAAAGTGAAAAGATTGCAGTGCTTCGTTCGCCGTCATTTTTGACTCTGACAGGTACTGTTCGGAACTGAACTCACAGCGCCGTCAAATCCGCTACAAATGCCTCGATATCCTGTGGCGTGGTGTCCCAGGAGCAGACGAGGCGGCAGCCGCAATCTCCGAAGGTGGTGTAGAATTTCCAGCCCTTGGCATACATCGCCTCGATGACCGGCTTGGGCATCTCCACGAAGACCATGTTCGTCTCTGTCTTCACTTCGAGTCGCAGGCCGGGCAGGTCGCGCAGTTTGGATTCGAGCAGTTTCGCCATGGCGTTCGCGTGACTGGCGTGCTTGAGCCAGACGCCGTTCTGCAAGACTCCAACCCAAGGGGCGGACATGAAGCGCATCTTGGAGCAAAGCTGACCGGCCTGTTTGCACCGGAAATCAAACTCCGTCGCCATCTGCTTGTTGAAGAACACGATGGCTTCACCCACGTGCAAACCGTTCTTCGTGCCGCCGAAGCACAGGACATCCACACCCGCCTGCCAGGTGATCTCCTTCGGGGCGACCTTAAGTGCCGCCACGGCATTGGCGAAACGCGCACCATCCATCTGGATCTTCACGTTATGTTTCCGCGCTACCGCCCAGATGGCCTTTAACTCCTCCGGCGTGTAGGCCGCGCCAAACTCAGTCGATTGCGTGAGACTGATGGCCTTGGGTTTCGGGTAATGGATGTCCGTCCGGCGCGTGATGACGTGCTCAATGGCGGCCGCCGTCATCTTGCCGTTCGGGCCGGAGACGAGCTGGAGCTTGGTGCCGTTGGAGAAGAACTCCGGCGCACCGCATTCATGCGTTTCGATATGCGCCGTCTCATGGCAGATGATGCTGTGATAGGACTGGCACGTGGACGCGAGCGAGAGGGAGTTCGCCGCCGTACCGCTGAAGGCGAAGAACACCTCGCACTCCGTCTCGAAGATCTCGCGGATGAGATCGGATGCCTTGCGCGTCCACTCGTCCTCGCCGTAAGCAGGGCAGTGGCCGGTGTTCGCTTCCTCCAAAGCCTTCCAAGCTTCAGGACAGATGCCGGCGTAGTTGTCGCTGGCGAAGTGGCGCGTGCGTTTCGGTGTGTTCGGCATAAAAGTGATCAGAATGTTGAAAACGAAAGCTGAGAGCGGTTGTCGAAGCCAGAGATTTCAGAGCTTGATGAAATCAAACTGACGCGACTCCTTCTCCTCAAGGGAGAAGGGCGGGATGAGGGGGAAGGGAACCTTCGCGAACCAATCGCACCGTTATCTAAAATTTGCTCAATCCCTTCCCCCTCACCCCTTGCCCTCTCCCTAGGGGAGAGGGAGTGGCATCTGCCGCTGCGTGTCACAGCAGAAGCTGTTGACCTATGGATGCTAAAGTTCAAACCGTGGTAGAGGTTTTATTTCAGCAAGTTCTCCTGCAAAAACATGATCGTCGCGAGGAATTGCGTGTCTGCGTTTTTCTTCTTCGCGAAGCCGTGGCCTTCATCCGTGGCCATCATGTACCAGACTTTGCCGCCGTTTTTGCGGATGGCTTCCACCATCTGCTCGGCTTCGGTGTAAGGCACGCGCGGGTCTTGCTGGCCTTGCACCACGAAGAGCGGTTTCTTGATCTTGTCCGCATTGCGATTGGGCGAAATCTTCTCCAGGTGTTCGCGCATCTTGGGGTCGCGCTCGTCACCGTATTCCACGCGGCGCAGATCGCGGCGGTAATCTTGGGTGTTATTCAGGAAGGTGACGAAGTTTGAGATGCCCACGATGTCATTACCGCAGCGCAGGCGGTCGTTGTAATGGACCATGCAGGCCAGCGTCATGTAACCGCCATAGCTGCCGCCCATCACGGCGATGCGTTGCTTGTCCAGCTTGGCGTCGCGATCGATCCAGTCGAGGAACGCGCCGATGTCCTTCACGGAATCCTCGCGCTTAAAGCCGTTGTCCAGCGTGAGGAACGTTTTGCCGTAGCCCGCTGAGCCGCGCACGTTCGGGTAGAGCAGGGCGATGCCCATCTCGTTCAGATAGTAGTTCAAGCGCGCCTGGAAGCGCGGACGTGATTGGCCTTCCGGTCCGCCATGGATGGAGACAATGACCGGGCGGGGTCCGGGGAACTTCTGTGCATCCGGGCGATAGATGAAGCCGGAGACTTCCAAGCCATCAAAACTCTTCACGCGGATCATCTCCGGTTCGGAGAACTTCGAGGCGTCCAGCCCGCCAGTTTCGCTCTCGGTCCAGCGCTCGACTTTGCCTTCTTTCACATCCAGGGAATAGATGTCAAAGGGCGCTTTCGAGGAACTCAGGTTGAAGGCGAGGTCGCGATTATTCTCATGCCAGTTCAAGCTGGAGACGGTACCGATGGGCAGCTTCGGCGTCTTAAGCTCTTTGCCGGTTTTAGCGTCCAGCAGGCGCAGGATGCCCGGGCCGTCTTCATTGGTGACGAGGGCGATGGTGTTCCCGTCTTTGGACAGCTCGAACTCATCCACGTCCCATTTGATGTGTGTGGTGTAGGGCGTGAACGCTTTGGTGGCGAGATCGTAGCGGCCGAGGCGTTGAAATTCAGAATCTTGGTCGGTGGTGAGGATGAGACTCTTGCCATCCTTGGTGAACTTCGCATCACCATAGGCGACCTTGGCCGCGCCTTTCGGGGTGATGAGTTCCAGCTTGCCGGTGGCGATGTCCAGCCGGTGCAGATAGCTTTCATTGATGGATACGTATTCGCCGAGCAGCAGGCTTTGGTCATCGGGCGACCAATCCATCACGCCCCAACCGCCGCCTTTAAGCTCAACCAGCTTGCGATCGCTTTTCGGATTCGCAGGGTCGATGAGATAGACATCGTTATCGCGACCCGTTCGGCGGGTGGAGGTGTAGGCGATCTGCTGGCCGCCGGTGGACCACTTGGCACCGGTATTACGCGAGGCACCGTCAGTGAGCAGGGTGATGCGGCCATCCTTCAGGTCAAAGCGGTAGAACTGGTAGAACTCACTGCCGCCTTTGTCTTGGGCAAAGACGATGAACTCCCCGGTCTTGGGCCGGAAGGAGCCGCCACCGATAGGTTCAGACGAGAAGGTCATCTGCTTGCGGTCGCCGCCAGGGAACTTCACGTAATGAAGTTGCGGGACATCTGCAAACCGCGTGCTGATCAGCATCTCGCGTTTGGAGGGGTGCCAGTCGGCCATGCCGGCGCTGCGGAACTCCAGATAGCGGCCCACTTCCTGTTGCAGGGCAGGGGTGATTTCCGGGACGCCTTGCACCACGAGGTTATCAGCAAAAGGGGCGGCAAAGAGCTGGGTGCTGGTCAACAACCCCAGACCGAGAGCGAGGCTACGGGATAACATGCAGGCGTTGTAACT
>JAJNBN010000313.1 GCA_021156225.1 Verrucomicrobiota bacterium
GGTCGTGGAGAAGAGTCTCCGTGGTGCGGCTCTCTGGGATGAGGTAAAGGACCGTTTGCACAGCAGCGCCTTGGGCCTTTCCGGCGGCCAACAACAACGCCTTTGCATCGCCCGCGCCATCGCCATCAAGCCCGAGATCATCCTCATGGATGAACCGGCCTCCGCGCTGGACCCCATTGCCACCGCGAAGATCGAGGACCTCATCCTCGACCTGAAGAAAGAGTTCACCATCGTCATCGTCACGCATAACATGCAGCAGGCCGCGCGCATCTCGGATCGCACCGCCTTCTTCTACATCGGCGAATTGATCGAGTACGATGTCACCTCCAAGATTTTCACCAACCCGTCCAAGAAACAGACGGAAGATTATGTCACGGGCCGTTTCGGTTGATGACATTGGCAGCGTATCCAGATAAATATCCTTTTTCCCCCTATGCAGACGCATTTCGAACGCGAACTCGGCCAGCTCAAGGACAAGCTCCTCACCATGTCCAGCCACGCCACCTCGTCCGTGGCCAACGCCGTCAAGGCCCTCGTGGACCGCAACGACGACTTGGCCCGTGATGTCATCGCTGCTGACAACGTACTCGATAACATCGAGAAGGAGATCGATGAGATGGCCATCCATCTCTTGAGCAAGGCTCCGCTCGCCAGCGACCTCCGCCTCATCACTGTGGCCATGAAGTGCAGCCACCACTTGGAGCGGGTCGCTGATGAAGCCACGACGATTGCCCGCCGCAGCATCGAGCTGAGCCAGGAACCGCAGCTCAAGCCCTACGTCGATATCCCTCGTATGGCCACCATGGCCCTCGACATGATGAATGAAGGACTCGGCGCCTTTGTCAACCGTTCTCCTGATCGCGCCCGCGCTGTGATCCCACGTGATAAGGAAGTGGACGCCCTGAACAAGCAGCTCCACCGCGAACTCGCCAGCTACATGATCGAGAAGCCCACCACGATCACGCGTTGCCTGAATCTGATGGTCATTTCCAAGAGCTTGGAACGCATCGCCGACCACGCCACGAATATCGCGGAAGAGGTCGTCTATCTCTTCGAAGCGAAGGACATCCGTCACACCGGCAAAGGGCAGGGGACTGTGGCGATTGATGCGTCCTCCCAACCTCCCGCATCCTGATCGGCTCTCTTTGTGATTGTGACGCACTCATTTGGAGTGCGTCACAGGCGCTTTCAGCCTCGTGGCTTTTGTGACGGAGGGAGTGTGTTCTGTCTTACCCCACTCCCTATTCCGCCTTGATCAAATGCACCGGACGCTTCGTCTGGTTCACGACCGCTTGCGCCACCGAACCCATCAAAGTGCTCGTGATTCCCGTATGCCCATGCGTCGCCAGGCAGATCGCATCCGCACCGAACCGTTCCGCCGCCTGCACGATTGCCTGCGCCGGTTCGCGGTCTTCCACGACCTCGATCTCACTCTCGATCCCCAGTTCCGCTGCTTCGCTCGGGATCAGTTCAGCAAGCTTTGCCTCCACTTGCCGTTTCAATTTCGTCCACTCCTTCTTCGTCGGTTGCAGCTTCTTCATCTGCCCGCCGATCAAGGGATTCGGGTAATCATTCACCGGCAGCACATGCAGCAGATGTACCACGCCGCCGCTCCGTGAAAGACTGAAGGCCTGCGCGATGGCTGTATTCCCCAGCTTCGAGAAATCCGTCGTCACCAAAACCCGGCTCACCGGATGAATCCCCGCCGGGCTGTTCGCGTTCGAGATCGGCACACACAACACATTCGTGCGACACGTATGCAAGATATCCCGTGAGAAAGACGCGTGCCACAGCCGCGCCGTGCCGTGCCATTGATGCGTTCCTGTGATCACCAGGTCCGCCTTGCTGGCCGCCGCCATGTGCGCCACCGCATAATCGGGCCGGCCCAAGTTCGGCTCGATCACCACCTTGCACCGCGTCTTGCCCAAGATGTCCTGCACCTTTCGGTTGAGATCCCGCTCGACTACTCGTTGCACCTCCGGATCGTTCGCCGTCAACGACGTCGGTCCCTTCAACCCCAGCCGCGCCCGTTCGCTCAAAGGCGAATCCACATACCCGACCGTGATGTCACACGGTCCCACTTGCTGCAGCACCTTCACAAATTTCAAGGCCGCATCCGAGGCAGGCGAAAGATCGCACGCGATCAGGACGCGCAAAGGCCGCTCACCTGCGGTCCAATCCTCTATTGGCTTCGCCTCCCGTACCACCAGTGTAGGCACTTGCGCTGCTTCGGCGACACGTTCCGAGACACTGCCCAGCAACCACCGTCCCGCAGCCGAACGCCCTTGTGACGACACCACCACCAGCTTGACGAAATCCGGCTTCGCCTTTTCCACCAGGCATTCATACGGCGCGCCCGTCATCAACTCATCGACGACCGTCACTCCGGTCTCGCGCAACCGCTTGGCCTCCGCCTTCAGGTTTTTCCCCGCCACCGTGGCCATCTCCGAGAGCACTCGTGGCGAGAAATCCTCGAATCCGCTCTCCGAATAGACATGCGCCAGCACAAGGCTCTCGCCCCACGCATTCGCCAGCGCGGCCGCCGCATTCGCTGCCTGCACCGCCTGCTCCGAAAAATCTGTTCCGACTAGGATTCTCATGATGATTAATTCTCCGTTTGTGGTTCTGCCTTAACCTCTATCCGAACCCGCCATAAGGCACGCCTTAAATTGCTCGTTATCAAGCAAACTTTGCCTCCCTTCCTCCGCAGCCGCGAAGTTATGAGCGGCTCAGTTGTCATCGCTCTCCCTCAAATGAAGTAAACCGTGGAAAAAACCGCAAATTATTCTTCGCCATCCTCACTTTACCATCCAATAAACCACCGCCGCCAGCAACGCCGCGCATGGCATCGTCAGTACCCAAGATAGCAGGATGCCGAGAATCACCTTCGTATTCAACTTGCCCGTTGTCAGTCCGATGCCGAACAAGGAACCCACGGACACATGCGTCGTGGAGACGGGCAGCCCATACTTGCTGGCTGCGATCACCAGGATGCCCGTGGATAGATTCGCCGCAAACCCTTGCCCGTGGTTCATGGTCGTGATTTTGTGGCTCATCGTCTCCGCCACCTTCTTCGCGTTCAGTAATCCGCCGATCGCGATGAACAGGCCCACTGCCATCAGGCCGTAGCGGATGTCCAGCACTTGGATCACCAGCAGCAAAGCCGCGATCTTCGGCGTATCATTCAGCCCTCGTGCAAAACTGACCACGCCCGCGCTCAGGAAATGCGCTGCATCCATGACTTTTTGCGACTTGATGCCCCAGACCGCGCCCGCATACCGCTCCAGACATTTCTGCTCTTCACCCGCACAAACCTCCAGCTTCGGCGGAGCCGTCACCTGCAAAGCCATCAGCGAGCCTGGCTGTGGGATTGGGATCACTTGCTGGGTTTCGCCTACGCACAGGCACCACTCCTTGGTGATGCCTAATCTCAGCCGCACATAGCGCAGGCCCAGATACAAAGGCGCAGCCAGCAACACGGCCACTACCGGACTGAGCAATAGCGGCAGCAGAAAGCCTTTGCCCAGCGATTGAAAATTCACCTCGGTCCCCACCGCCATCAGTCCGCTGCCGATGATCGCCCCCGTCAGTCCGTGCGTGGTGGATATCGGAAACCCCGTCACCGTGGCGATGATCACCGTGAGCCCCGCACCGGCCGCCACTGCCAGTAGAAAAAGCTCCGAGCCCACCAGAGCATCCGGCACCAGCCCCTTGCCTGAAAACTTCTTCAACAACACTTCCGCGAAGACAAGCGAACATACTGATCCCGCGAACGTCGTGACCGTCGCCCACCAGATCGCCGTGCGATAACTCGCCGTCTTGCTGCCAAACAATGACGCCACTCCTTTGAAATTGTCATTCGCCCCGTTGGAATAAGCGAGGAAGCAAGTCGCCAGAAAAAGCAGCCAGATCATATCAATTCACCTTAGTCAGATCGGGGAAAACGTGGCTTGAGGCTGAATGTGCTCACATGCGCAATGGTGCATATTAAGCAAAAACCCGGCAAACAAAATCAGAAGGTAAGATAGGGCGATTGGCCGATCTATTGGGAGGGAGGAGTAGGCTCGGCATTATCAAGACGCAAAAAATCACCGGCAAACTTCTTCCACTCCTCCGGCCATTTCTTCAAATACGACTCATGTCCCGTATCCTTGAACACGTGAAACACTGATCCCTTCGGCAAGTTCATTCGCACCTCCTCGATATTCGCCGGCGTCACGCGGTTATCGCTGTCTCCATTCATCAACAGGGCAGGGCACTTCACCGCTTTCGCATACTCCGCCGGATTATGCGTGAACCCATTGAACCCGAACTGCCGCCCGCCCCAGAACACCAGCAGCTTCGCCAACGGAAATGACGGCAGCTTCATCACGCGAAACCGGTTCTCCGTCGTCGCCAGCAGCCTATTGAACGGACACTCCAGGATGATCCCATCCGGTTCCACTCTCGCAGTGGCGACCGCCCGTAAAATCGACGCCGCGCCCAATGAAGAACCCAGCAAAATCACTTTCCGCCCCGTCGCTCGCTCCTTCACGAACTTGAACGCCGCCGCCACATCTGTCGCCTCATCCCACCCGATACTCGTCGAATCTCCCGCTGAACCGCCGCTCCCATGAAAATCCACCAGCCAACATTCACACCCCATCTCATGCAGCGCCGCCGCCATATCCAGTTGTGAATCCTTCGAGGAAGAGTAACCGTGAAACAGCACCACCACCGGCTTGCTTGAATCATTCGGGATCCGCCACGCCTCCAGCTCCAGCCCATTCGCCCCCACCAGCCGATGCGTCTCAAATTCCAGCCCGACATCCTTCGGCGTCCGTTTATTTTCCGGCCGTGGAATCGTCACTCCTTTAAAGAGAACCTTGACCTTGCTCCAGGTGGAAAGCTCCTCCGGCGGTGCCGTGCGCCGTGCGTCATCCCGCGCGAAATGCGTCATCGCCCACGCATGCTGATACGCCACCACATTCAGGGCCACAAACCCAAGCACCAGCAACAGCGTCGAAATGAAAAGTATTTTGCGCCACCGCCTCCGCATGCCCACAACCTGCCACAGAATCCGCAAATGGTGAAACCAAATAGGTAGGGCGTCGCTGTCCTCAGCGCGCCGCATCGAAGCCTAAATTAATCAATCGCTTACCGCTTATTGAAGTCGAGCACGCTCAAATGTTCTCCCTCGCTCCTCAACGGGAAGAGGGCCG
>JAJNBN010000314.1 GCA_021156225.1 Verrucomicrobiota bacterium
CCATCCTGAACGCGAGCGAAGCCGGTGTGGACATCGTGGATTTGGCCATGGCTTCCATGTCCGGCAGCACGTCGCAGCCGAATCTGAATTCCATCGTCGCCTCGCTCCAGCACACCACTCGCGACACGCACTTGGACATCGATGCGCTGAACGAGTTCTCCGATTACTGGGAAAAGGTGCGCGAGTATTACACGCCGTTCGACACAGCTCCGAAGACCGGCAGCGCGGAAGTCTATCTGCATGAGATGCCCGGCGGCCAGTACACGAACCTCAAGGAACAGGCTGCCAGCATGGGTGTTTCGCATCGCTGGCCAGAAATCGCCCGCACCTATGCAGAAGTCAACCAGCTCTTTGGCGACATCGTGAAGGTGACGCCGTCGAGCAAAGTTGTGGGTGATATGGCCCTCTTCCTCTTCAGCCGTGGCATCAAGCCTGCGGATGTGGTGAATCTGGAACCGGGTGCTACACCCTTCCCAGAGAGCGTCATCGACATGCTTAGCGGCGGCCTCGGCTGGCCGGAAGGCGGCTTCCCGATGGATGTCTCGCGCGTCGTGCTGGGCGAGAAGAAAGCGGCGGAAGCAAAGAAGAATTACGAGAAGAATGTGGTGCCCGGCGCGGTCGCCACGCCTGCGAACTTCGACAAGATCCGGAAGGAAGTGACCGAGAAACTGAAACGCGAAGCCACGGATGATGACGTGTTCAGCTACTTGATGTATCCGCAGGTGTTCCTGGACTTCGCCAAGCACCTGCGCGAGTTCAGCGATGTCAGCGTGCTGCCGACTCCGTCCTTCTACTACGGCCTGCGTCGTGGCGAGGAGATCTCAGTGAGCATCGAAGAAGGCAAAACGCTGGTCGTGAAGCTCATCAACTTGAGCGAGCCGGACAAGGATGGCCGCCGCACGGTGACGTATGAATTGAATGGCCAGACGCGCGAAGCGTATGTGCAGGACAAGAAGGTCGCTCCCTCGACCAAGATGCGCAGCAAGGCGGACATCAGCGATCCGTTGCAAGTAGGCGCACCGATCCCGGGCCTTGTGGCCGCCATTTCGGTGACCGTCGGCCAGAAGATCGCGAAGGGCGACAAGCTCCTGATGATGGAAGCGATGAAGATGCAAACCACTGTGACCTCCCCCGTAGACGGCGTGGTGGATGCCATCTACGCGCAAGTCGGCGAGACGGTGGAAAGCAAGGACATGCTGATCAAGCTGCGGGCGTAACTCTCCACAACTAAATTAACAGACCGGCGAATCGGGAAGTTGATTCGTCGGTTTTTAATTCTAGCCCATCACCGTCACCAGCTTCTTCAACCCCAGCTTCTTGATCTTTGAAGCCAGCGTCGTCGGCTTCAGACCGAGCTTCGCTGCCGCGCCTTCGGCTCCGTAAATCTTTCCATTCGTCTTTTGCAACGTAGCCAGAATCAGTTCCCGCTCGCGAGCCTTTAGATCGGCCAGTGAGAGACCTTGCGGCATATCGACTGACGGTGACGCTGACGCGGCGGGAACCACTGACGCAGCCAAAGGTCGTGAGAGCGTATTCCCCAGATCAAATCGCAATCCCCCATTGCGCGCGAGGATCACGGCGCGCTCCACCACGTTCTGTAATTCGCGCACGTTCCCCGGCCAATCATAGGCCATCAGTTCGCGCACATGAATCTTCGCCAGCTTGGGCAACGGCACCAGCATGCGTTTGGCGGAGAGCCTCAGGAAATGTTCCGTGAGCGCCGGGATATCCTCCCGCCGTTCGCGCAACGCGGGCAGTTCGATGGGGAAAACGCTCAATCGATAATACAAATCCAAGCGAAACCGCCCGGCCTTGGCCTCGCTCAACAGATCGCGATTTGTCGCGGCGATGAGACGAATGTTCGTCTTACGCGTGCGCTCTTCGCCCACCCTTTCAAACGTCCCTTCCTGCAACACACGCAACAGCTTCGCCTGTAAATCCAAGGGAATCTCGCCGATCTCATCGAGGAAGAGCGTGCCGCCATCCGCCAGCTCAAAACGACCCACGCGATCTTTCACCGCGCCAGTAAAAGCCCCGCGCACGTGGCCGAAGAACTCGCTCTCGAACAATTCCTTGGGGATGGATGCGCAATTCACCTTCACCAGCGGACGGCCCTTGCGGCCACTGTGCTCATGGATATCGCGCGCGACGAGTTCCTTGCCCGTGCCCGATTCGCCGAGGATGAGCACCGTCGCTTCTGTCGGCGCCACCACCCCGATCTGTTGCAACACTTTCAACAGGGCCGGACTGGTGCCCACGATGTTGCAGGTGTTGTGATGGGTCTTGATCTCGGATAGAAGATATTCATTCTCCAGCTCCAGATCCTTCTGCGTCTGGATGCAGCTCAGCGCACCCACGGTGCCGATGATCTCGCCTTGGGCGTTGCGATAAGGTGTCGCTCGCACGCGTATCCAATGCATGGAGCCGTCCTTCCGCCTGATCTCGTGCTCATACTCCTCTTCCTTGCCACCAAGCCGCTCCTTCAGGCGCTTCTCCATGATGGGCCATTCCTTCTCTGGCAGCAGCAGCTTGTAACTCACCATGCCCAGCATCTCATCTTTCGGGTAACCAGTGATCTCTTCCAGGCGCGAGTTCGCGTAGATGATCCGGCTTTCGTGATTCGTGATGAGAATGCCTTCCGTGAGGCTTTCGAGAACCGTGCGGTAAAGTTCCTCGCGTTTGCCCAGCATCTGCTCAAGTTGCTGCTGGCTCTTCAGCAACGTCTCCATCTCCACCAATCTTTGGCGGAGGTGTTCGAGGTCATCGGCTGGCGCGGGGTGGTCCATGATGCGTTACGCGCTTTTAGTAAGCGCGGGAAGCAGCAGGAGGGCAAGGAGGATTCACCTGACCAACCCGCAGGACAAGACATCCCATTTAATCTTACAAAGACTTTTCTCGCGCCACTGCCAGGTCATCGCGGCGAACGCGATTTCCCGGAGGAACTTGTGCCCCCCGCCGGTGAAGGCGGTGCGGTGCGGTCACGCAGAGAACCCCCGCTCTCACGCGTGCTTCTCGCCGCTTCGCGCACCAACGCATCTAAAACCTGCTGTTCCTGGGTGCGCACCGTGCGATCTCGATCGCCCCCTCCCGTGGTGCCACCACTGCCGCCGCGACCGTCAGTTCTTCCGCCAGTGAACCCGCTGGGCGCGCCACTCATGCCGGGTGGCTGGCCAGACGGAGTGATCGGCGTGGGCGGCCTCGGGATGGCGATCGGTCGCGTAGCCACGGGGATCGGCGTGGCCCCGTTCGGATCGATGACCACAATGCGCGATCCCGTTTCCCGCTTTTCCGTGTAGTAATTAAAACCATCCAGTATCTTCGCCAGACCTTCGCTCATCGGCTTGCCACTGAACTTCAGCGACACCGTCTTGCTCATCCCGGGCGGCACATGGATCTCGCGTCCGGTCGCTTTCTTGAAATCCGCCACCACCACCGAGAGCGGCTTGTTGTCGATGTCCACATCCAGCGTGTTAGCCTCCGCATGCCACACGATCGAGTTCGTGGCATCCGCTGCCTGCAACGCGGTACTGCCAGCCTGTGTCAGCAAAATCCCCGCGAGCGCGGCACCACCGACATATCTCATCCAACCAGGCATTGTCTTCATAGCTAGGAACACTTTCTAACAGCGCACGAAAAATGAAACCGCTGATGTAGAGTGGATACTCAATCCCTACTCCAACACCACGCGCCTCTCAAGGTTGCAGATTGTAATCGGCCACCCGCTGTATCTCCGCCGCGCACTTCACATTCACCTGTCTAATTTCACTCTCCTCATCCGCTCCCGCCGTCACCCGCCTTACATCACCCTCACCCCTCAGCAGCCTCCCTTATGTTGATTCCACTCATTTAGCCGCCAGCGCCGCTTTCTTGAAATTCTCAAGTTGCGGATCCTTCGTCTTCTCCATGTGCGTCAGCAGCAACTGCTTCAATCGCGCGATCTCCTTTTGATACTTGGGATTCATCAGCTCGTTCATCCGTTCCTCCGGATCATTCTTTACATCGTAGAACGCCAAAGGACTCCCCTTCGTGAATTGCTCTACGCGCTCCTGTATCTTCGCGTCTGTTTTTCCGGCTTCCGCCAGCGCATTAAAAGTCAGCCCGTTCATCGCCTCCACGCGGAAACTTGTCGTGCCATCCGCCCATGCATGAAACATCAGCGCATGATCCTTCGTGCGAATGCACCTTTGCGGGAATGCTTTGCCGCTGCTCACCGTGTTCACATGCGTGATCACATAGTCACGCCCCTCCTGCTTCTTCCCGTTCAGCAAGGGCACCCACGAGCGCCCGTCCATGCCCTCCGGTGCTTTGACCGCCATCACCTCCAGCAAGGTCGGCATCACATCCACGCTGCTCACGAACTCCTCCCGCTGCTGCGGCTTCCCCATGCCCGGCCAGCGTATCAGCACCGGTGACCGCGTACCGTTGAAATAAACCGATGCCTTGGAGAACGGCGTCGAAATGCCGTGATCCGACATGAACATCACCACCGTCTTCTCCTCCTGACCGGAAGCTTTCAGCGCCGCCATGATCTCGCCGAACGTCAAATCCAACCGCTTGATGCTGGTGTAATACTGCGCCATTTCCTCACGCACGAGCGGCACGTCTTCGAGGAACTTCGGCGTGCTCACCTGCTCGGCTGTGAGTGGCTCCACCACATCTTCACCCGACTTCTTCGCCGCCTTGCCCTCCTCCGCCGCCTTCCCTTTCTTCGCCTTTTTCTGCTGACCTTGCGCGCTGCCATAGAATGGCCGGTGCGGGTCCGTGATATTCGCATTGATGAAGAACGGTTTGCCCGCCGTCTTCGCCTCCGTCAACGCCTCCGTCATGTGCGTGGCGAAGAGTTTCGGATTCTTCCCCGACCCCTCGAATGGATGATCCCACGGAAACTTCTCCTTCGGCGCCATGTGTGGTGTTTTGTTTATAGCTGCCGTGTAATAACCCTGCTCCTTCAACACCTCCACCAGCGTCGGCACATCCAGGTTGATCGGATTGAACCCCAGTCCGCCGCTGCGATGCGGCACCCGCCCTGTCATCAACGCCTGCCGCCCCGGCTGGCAGATCGGCACCGTCACGTGATTGTTCACGAACTTATGCGATGTCTTGGCCAGCGCATCCACATTCGGCGTCAGCTTCAGCGGATTTCCCATCCACCCCGGCGAATCCGCATTCATATCATCCGCCGTGATGATCAGCAGATGGATTTGATCGCCTTCATGGTATTCCTCTATGGACGTTGTGAATTCCCCTTAAGTTACGCTTCAACACTCACTCCACACCCTTCGCCTTCCCAGTGGCTCCGGCCACCGGCGGCTCCGACTTCTTCTGATACCCCTTCGTCGGTTGATAGTTTGCTCCCGGCAATTGTTCCCACGGCACCACCCCCACGTCATCCGCCCACTGCTGATACCGCGTCGTCAGTTC
Source organism: Verrucomicrobiota bacterium (assembly GCA_021156225.1). Taxonomy (GTDB): domain Bacteria; phylum Verrucomicrobiota; class Verrucomicrobiia; order Limisphaerales; family JAEYXS01; genus JAEYXS01. Next base: position 5,422 of record JAJNBN010000314.1, read on the forward strand.
CTGCACCTTCCTCGGGTTCTTCGCCGCCAGATTGTTCACCTCTGCGCGATCCTTGCTCAGATCGTATAACTCCCAATCCCCTTTGAACGGCGCCACCAGCTTCCAATCCCCCACCCGATACGCCCGATTCCCCTCATGCTCCCAACCCAGTGCACGATCCCCCATTTTCTTCCCCTGCAACACAGGAACCAAGCTCTGCCCTGCCAATGGCTTCAGATCAAAGCTCCGGTAACGCGCCGGATAACTCCCGCCTGCCAATTCCAAAAACGTCGGCATCAGATCAATGATATGCCCCACTTCATCCGTGATCTTGCCGCGCGCCTTCGTTATGCCTGCCGGCCAATACGCGATGAACGCCGTGCTGATGCCGCCCTCGTGCGTCCACATCTTGTTCTCGCGGAAAGGCGTGTTCGCCGCGTTCGCCCAACCGATCTCGATGCACCGGTGTGAATCGCGTGTGCCCGTCACACTGCCTGGCTTGTGGCCACGAGCCTGATTCGGCCACGAGTCCAGCGCCTCCGCGCTCGCGCCGTTATCCGAGAGGAACACCACCAGCGTGTTCTCCTCCGCGCCATTCTTCTTCACCATCTCCAACACCCGTCCGATGCCCTGATCCATGCAATCGATCATCGCCGCATGCACCGCCATCCGCAGATCCCACTCGTCCTTCTCCGCCTCCGGTATTTCATCCCACGCCTTCGCCACCGGATCACGCGGTGAGAGCTTCGTCTTCTTGTCCATGATGCCCAACTCCTGCTGCTTGGCGAACCGCGCCTCCCGCAGCTTGTCCCAACCGTCGCGATACTTCCCGCGATACTTCGCGATGTCCTCCGGCTTCGCATGCAGCGGGAAATGCGGCGCTGTGTAACACAGATGCAGGAAGAACGGCTGCTCCTTGTGCCGCGCCTGATGCTCATCCAGGAACTGCACCGCCTGGTAAGTGAACGCATCCGTCGCGTAAAAATTATCCCCCGGCTTGATGTTCTCCCGGTCCACATACAACGGTTGCAGCGCGAAATAATTCCCGCCCCCGCCCGAACCGAAAGCCCGGTCGAAACCCCGGCTCATCGGGTGATTCCGCGGCTCCGCCTTCGCGCCGATGCCGCCCACGTGCCACTTCCCCACGTGATACGTGCGATACCCCGTCTCCCTCAGCAGCTCGGCGATCGTCGCGGAGTTGTTGTTCAGCCCGCTCGTGTAGCCGGGCTTGTTCAAATTCCCCAACATGTGCCCCACCCCCGCCTGATGCGGATACAGCCCCGTCAGCAACGCCGCCCGCGTGGGACAGCACCGCGCCCCGTTGTAGAACTGCGTGAACCGCAACCCATTGTTCGCCAGCTTGTCCAGATTCGGCGTGCTGATCTCCGAGCCGTAACAACCCAGATCCGAGTAACCCATGTCATCCGCCAGGATGAGGATGATATTCGGTCGCGAAGCGGCTGCCGCCTGGGAAGAAACAATGGAAAATGACACCACCGTAGCCAGACACACCGCCAGCCAGCGCAAAGAGAGGTTCATGCCAAAATAATGACCGCCCCTCGCCCCGAGGCAAGGCCGCAATCTCCCTGCCGTTTCCGCCTGCTCGATTCTGCTTACAGTTATCATGCCGCCACCATGCCCTTCTTTCTGTGCATCCGTTAGTCCTGTATGCGCTATATGAGCTATATGGAGACAAAATCCAGCTCTGCCCTGCCGCCACCCGCCCCTCACTCTATCCGCCTTCATTTCGCCCTTTGCATCTTTTGCCATGTCTCCACTCTGCCCGCTTTTCAGCGCCACCGTTAGCCTTCGGTGCGGCCGGTGCGCCCGGTGGAGACAAAACTCATCTTTTCTCATGCCTCCACCCTGCCAGCTCCTCGGTCCGTGCCTTATCCTTCCGCTCGCTAATAACACGTACAACTACACAAAATTTCAAATGGGACGTTTGCCCTCCTCCTTCTCCCTCACGGGAGAAGGATTGAGGATGAGGGTGCCCCCCGATGTCTCTCGATGTTCGATGTTGGATGTTTCCCCAAGAAAACAAAAACGGCGCTGTTCCTCACGAAACAGCGCCGTTCCCTAAAATGTAATTGGCTCCTACCGCTGGGCCGAAGTCCGCCGCGGATAGCCCACCAGCTTGCGCTTCTCCTCGTCCCACAGCCGGAACGTCAGGGACTTCATGCTGCTCCACAACGTGATCGGCTTCACCTGCTGGAAGAGCGGCTCCGCCTTATGGCACTTCTCCAGATAGTAGTTCGGGATGCGCGAGCTCAGATGATGGATGTGATGGAACCCGATGTTGCCGGAGAACCATTGCAGGATCTTCGGCAGTTTGTAGAAGGAACTGCCCTTCAGCGCCGCCGTCAGGAAATCCCAGTTCTCGCTGCGTTCCCAGTAAGTATCTTCAAACTGGTGCTGCACGTAGAAGAGCCACACACCCGCGCTCGCCGCCACGCCCATCACGATCACCTGCAGGATGATGTAGGTCTTGAAACCCAGCCACAGGCTCATCGCCGTCATCATACCCACCAGTGCCAGATTCATCCACCACGCCGAACGCTTCTCCCGCGGGCTCGCCTTGGGATTCGGAAAGCGCTGATGCACCATGAACAGGAACACCGGCACGATCGCGAACAGGATGAACGGATTGCGGTTCAGGCGATACAGGAAACGCTTGCCCGGCGAGGCGGCTTCAAATTCTTTCACCGTCATCGTCCACACGTCACCCACACTGCGGCGGTCCAGATCGCCATTCGTGGCGTGATGCACCGCATGCTCCCAGCGCCATTGCAGATAAGGCGTGAAAGTGATCATGCCCGTGATGAAGCCCACCACGTTATTGGCCGTGCGATTGGCAAAAAATGAACCGTGCCCGCAATCATGAAAGATAATGAAGGCGCGCACCACGAACCCGGCGGCCAGAATCGCCAACGGCACCGTATACCACCACGAGACGGTCACGGTGATGGACATCAACCACCACAGCGCGGCGAAAGGAACGAGCGTATTGACCATCTGCCAGATGGCCCGGCCCAGGGACGGCTTCTCGTACTTGGCCACGATGGCTTTCCAAGCGGGAGTTGCGGCTGCTGGCGCGGCGGCTTTGCGGTCCTCAACGTGTGAGGCGGTGACATTGATCATATTTTCTTTTTGCAGACTGCCAAAAAACTCACCGGACTTGCCATGAATCAAAAGTGAATTTTCGACTGACAACGATAGGGTACACCCCACGCGGATTCAACCTCCAAAATTCGTCAAAAATTGGACGGGACAAACCAGATTTGGCTAGTCCGCGGGGAATTGACACCCGCTTCGTGAAGGTAAATTCAAAAGGCAGGTGTCAGTGGTGGAACAACTTAGACAGGAACGGTCTGAACCTCAGCAAGGCGTCCGGCCGATGCCCTGAGAGTCCGCTAGGGCAAATTAAGTAAAACTCCGTGATTCAGCTAAAATCGCAAGGATACAGCCACATCCTGGCGAAGGCTAAAGTGGCCGCAATCGTCCGCGCATGCTCCGGCTCGACTGGCCAAATGAAACTGCCCAAATCTTCCCCGCCGCCACCCACTGAATTGCTGAAATCCCATTTTCTACCAGTAGGCTTATGAATGAGCGCGACCTGCTTGCTGTGTTGATACAGCAACCATTCATCCGCTTCGTAGCAAATACCCCGCAACAGCTTCTCCACCCTTTTAAAGCAGGTGCTGTTTGATTGGTCATCTATGATTTCGAATTGAAACAAGCCATCAAAAAGGAACGGCGGCTTGGCGGGAGCGATCGCCGCTGCCCACTCTCCGGAAGAGAGCATAAACAGGGCAATCGTGGTCTTTTCATTGACCACTTTTCCCACCACATAACCCGCCATAGCCCCCTTATGATAGTCAACTACATCATAGCCCAACCCCTCAT
>JAJNBN010000315.1 GCA_021156225.1 Verrucomicrobiota bacterium
GGAGATCATCCGTGAGTGGAAATCATACGTACCGCAGTCGGACACGTTGCTCTGGATGGGTGGGGATGAGAAGACATTGCGGGCGCGGGTGGAGAAGTTGAAGGAGGAGAACTTCGCGGGGATCACGCAGGTGCAGATCCACATCCGCCTGAACACGGACAAGAGCAATCCGAATCCCTTCACACTCTCGAACGATTTTATTTTGGAGCTGGGCAAGGAATTGCGAGCGCGGGGCATCGTTTATCAAGCGCTGCCGTGGACGGATGACAAGACGGTGTATGCGACGTTGATGGATCTGGGGTTGATGGCGTTCGCGACGGATTATCCGGATGCGACGCAGAAGGAGATCGGGGCGTATTACGAGAAGAAGGGGAAGACGTAGGATTGAGCTTCGTCCTTCTTGGCCGTCAGCAGCAGCCGCTGGGGCCACATCCGCAGCCGCCGCTGCCACCGGACTGACTGCCGCTGGCGGTCATCTTGCTGGTCAGGCCCCAGCCGCCGAGGATCACGCGCCGGATGGGTTCGCCAGTCTCAGGATGGTGCGTGAGCGGGGCGTCCTTCATGCTTTGCTTGAGTTCGAAGAACTTGGGCTTTTCACCGGCTTGGGTGGGAATGGTTTCGTAAAGGTAGGTAGTCATACGGCAAGAGGGGTTGAGAGGGTGGAGGCGGCGAGGTGCGCGAGGGCGTCCGGGCCGGTGGGTTCTTCGGCCTGCCAAGGGAGCCACGCAGTGCGGGTGGCGTGAACGGTCACTACTTCGCTGAGGTAACGTTGTTCGGCCTGTTCGCGGCGCTGGAGCAAGGGGTCGCACGAGCCGCTGTTGAGCAGGCTTTGATTGATGACCCACGCGAAGGGTTCGATATGCGCGCGGCGCAAATCTTCCTGCAAGGCGGCGGCTTCATGCACGGGGGTCGCCTCCGGCAAGGTCACGAGGAGAATGCGGGTGAAGGCGGGATCGCGCAGGCGCTCGAGCAGTCGCAGGACGGCTTCCGGCTGGGTGCTGCGGGTCTGGCGTTGCAATTCACGGTGATAAGATTCGCTCGCGTCCAGCAACAACAGCGTATGGCCGGTGGGGGCGGTGTCCAAGATCACGAAGCGTTGGGTGCCTTGATCCACTTCACGGGCGAAGGCGTGGAACACGGCGATCTCCTCGGTGCAGGGCGAGCGCAGGTCTTCCTCCAGCAAGGCGCGACCGGCGGCGTCCATCTGGGCACCTTGCGCTTGCATGACTTCCGACTGATAAGCGGCAGTCTCGGTGGCGGGGTCGATCTTGCTAAGGGTGAGTCCAGCGACCTGACCGGCGAGGGTCTGGGCGACATGGGCGGCGGGATCGGTGGTGCTGAGATGCACGGCATGACCGCGCCGGGCGAGCATGACGGCGATGGCGGCGGCGACGGTGGTCTTACCCACGCCCCCTTTGCCCATGGTCATGACCACACCGCTGCCTTGACGTTCAAGATCGGCCACAAGTTGGGCGAGGCTTTCCAGTTCGGGGGCGACCCAGGCCTTGGGAGAATCGGGCTGAATTTCAGCGGGCGCATCGTTGGCCAGCAGGACGCGGAGCCCGCCGAGGCCGAGGATATTGATGGGGCGCAGGGGGACGATGAAGCTGGGCAGGCTGGCGATGAAGGCTTGCGCGGTTTCCAAGGCGACACGGCCGCGCCGGGCCATCGCTTGCGCGGTGAGGTCTTCCGGACAGTGCGTTTCAAAAACGCCATTGATGACGAGGCGTTGATTGCCGACGCCCAAGGCGCGAAGTTCTTTGGAAGTGCGTTCCGCTTCGTTGAGCGCGGCCAACTGCGGGCGGCTGACGAGGATGAGGGTGGTCGTGGTCGCATCGGCCAAGGTGTTGACGGTGGCTTCGTAGATGGCGCGCTGTTTTTCCAACCCGGCCAAGGGGCCGAGACAGGAAGTGCCGCTGGTGTTTTGATCGAGGAACTGATCCCACGCCTTGGCCAGGCTCATGAGCCGGAGGGTGTGGCCGGTGGGGGCGGTGTCAAAGATGACATGGTCGTAGGCCTGCGTGGTCTGCGGGTCGCCGATGAGGCCGGAGAATTCATCGAAGGCGGCGATCTCCACGGTGCAAGAACCGGAGAGCTGCTCTTCCATGCTGCGCAAAGCGGACTCGGGCAGCAGACCGCGCATCGGCCCGATGACGCGCTCGCGATACGCGGCGGCAGCGGCCACGGGGTTGATGTTCAGGGCGTGCAGGCCGGGCGCACCGGGAATGGCGAGCGGATGATTCGTCAATTTGGTTTCCAGCACTTCATCGAGGTTGGAAGCGGGATCGGTGCTGACGAGCAGGACGCGCTTGCCCGATTCCGCGAGCTTCAAGGCGGTGGCGCAGGAGAGCGAGGTCTTGCCCACGCCGCCCTTGCCCGTGAAGAACAGGTAGCGGGTGGTTTGCGCGGGATCGGGCTGGTAGCTGGGCAGTTTCATAGTGCCCCCTTTAACTCATGGCCAAGGACGGCCTGAGTCAGGGCAGCGCGCTCGGACTGGTCGGGGTAATGGCCTTGGAGATGGATCGCGCCGTCGATGAGGATGAGCGGCAGGCCCTCGACGCCTTTTTGGTCGAGCAAGGTTTTGACGAGCGGGTTTTGAACGAAGGCGAGGGGTTGCTGGCCGAGGTTGTAGCGGGCCACGGAGACGCCTTGCCCGCCGAGTTGCTTGAGCAGGGCGGCGAGGCTGACGAGCGCGGGGTCGATGTCGTTACCGCAGAGGCCCGTGGAGCAGCACATGGGCGGGTCGTAAATCTGGATGGTTTTCATGGTCATTTACCTTTCGCGGAAAATTTCTGAGGAGATGCAGGCGGGCAGCACCCGGCCAGCCGGGCTTTGAGCTTGCGGAGGTCGGTGCGGAAAATGGGGTGCGTGGAGAGGCAGTCCTGGAGGCAGCGCAACTGCCAGTCGAGTTCGCGCGGACGGCTGGCGGGGAGCGAGTAGACCATCCACTGCCCTTGGCGCTCCACTTGGACGAGGTCGCGCTGGCGGAGGTAGGCGAGGTGCTTCGAGACGGCTACTTGCGACAGGCCGAGGATGTCCTGAAGATGGCAGACGCAGAGGGGCGACCGCTCGAGGAGATGCACGATGCGGAGACGGGTCTCGTCGCAGAGGCAGTTGTAGACTTCGATGAGGGGCAGCGGTTTCATACCTATAAGGGAATATACCTCAATGGGTATATAATGCAAGGGGCAGGGAGGCGAACGAGGGAATTACGATTTTGGATTTACGATTTACGAGGTGGAAAAGTTGGAGGGATGGGAGCGATAAGCGTACAGGACAACACAATGTTTTGGCCCCCTTTCTGAAAGAGATTCAGGCTTACTACGGTTGCACCGGCGGGCTCCTTAGTGGTTGCCTAAGGGGGGTCGCGGCCGCGCTGGTTAGCGGGCCACGCTCCTGCGCGGGGAGCAATGACGTGAGAAACAAGAATGCGGCGCTGGGTTGCATATCAGTGAATTGCGCGTTTATTTTCTCGGGGAGGCTGCTTTTTTAGTCCATCTCGCATTCTTCAAGGTGATCATCACGTCAATCGGTCCAGCCTTGCCGCGAAAGACCCCGATGGAATCTGTGGCCTTGATACCGATGGCGCAAAGATACGACACGAACTCCTCCCCCGGTGCGGGAATCATGCCGGCAACGAGATAGCCAATGCCGAAACGTTTGCCAACTTTCTTGACGAGCTTGCTGTCGCGAGTCATCGCGGCCTCAACGTTCGGATTGTTCCAGGCCCACTCCCAGGAATGACCGTCCGCCGAATAGCTGCCGAGAATCTGACCATCGGCACTGAACTGTGCGCCGTTCTTGAAATCGAGATTCAGGACGCCGCTAAATTGGTCGAATCCCCACTGCTTGTAGGAATCTAATCGCCAATCCTTTCGGAGAGCCGCCTGTTTGGTGTTGAACTCGGCGGTAGCCGCAGCGAGATACTTGTCGGCCTCGGGCGACAGTGGCGCATCCAGGTCTATCTTCGGTTCTGCTTTCTTTTTGCGGGTAGGCATAAGTGTGGTGGTTTCGAGCGGCCTAACGACCCAGTCGTGGTATGCAGCGGATGTTTAGGGCACGTCACCATGCTGTTTTCAGAATTTTGCTCGGCTCACCAGGGCGACCGTAATCGAGAATGTCGGTGCGGTACCACTGCGGCTTGATGGCGCGAAGGTTCTGGGTCGGGTAAAGGCCCACGACATTGCTGCGGATAAGGCTGGGATGGCCGTAAGCAATCAACATGTCCCCCACGGCGAACTGGCCAAGGAACTTCTGCTCGTCCGGCGTCCCGGCACGCCACGCTGCCGCGAACGCACCCTCGCCACGAGGGGACAGGAAAAACCTCTCTCGCTGGATGCTCTTGTCCTCAATCCAATCAAAGTAATGGTGCTCGGCCGTAACACGCGCCACCCGAGATGAACCGTCGTTAAAAAACGCGATGTTCGTGATGACGCCCGTCCAGGCAACCAGAGTGTTGGTGAAAGCGTCGGGGTGCTGACGCACATCGTTTGGGAACACATCCCGTTTGGCCTGTTTGAAAAACTTCGCCTCCCATTGAGGCAACGGACGGTAAGCCTGCGAACCCGGCGCTGATCGGGGACAGCCGCTCGTGAATGCGACAACGCCAGCCAGGACCAACACCAACAGGACGGTGGGTACTGTGCGGTGGAGGTGCATGTCGAGGCCTAACAGATATTCGGCCAAACTCTGGTTTGGTCTAGTATGGCCGTGGGGCTGGTTTTGAATTTCACTCTTGGGTTGACCTTACGCTTGGCGGGATAGAAGCCAAGTTTAAAGGGCACAATGCAAAGAAGGTGCGGCAGGCGTGGTGCGCGGCAGCGCGTGTTCAGACCGCGATTCTCAACGAGAGGTGTCCAAAGGAAAACGACTCATGGTGTCCAAGCGCGGTCGTGCAAGCTGCGGTCGGGCTTGAATGGAGCCCAGTAGCGGCTCTCGGCTGCTTTCAGCCTAGTCAAATCTTCGTAGTCCTGACTGGTGCGTTCGCCCCAGCGAAAACTTTGGCATCCGGCACAAAGGAGTAGCGGAAGGCAAAAGAATGCGACCGGAATACTACGGCTCAATGCTTTGGGTTTCATGGCGCGATGGGTTGTAACGGATATTAGGGCAAAATGAGACGGGGACTAGCATGGCAGAACGGATGGATGGGGGTTTCACTTGTGATTTGAGATTACGCTTGGCC
>JAJNBN010000316.1 GCA_021156225.1 Verrucomicrobiota bacterium
GAATGCCACTGGAGCTCGAACAAGTCCAAAGGATCGCTTCGCAAATGAATTTTTGGCCGCATTAAACTTTACTGACCCACAAAAACATCTCCAAACTGAAGGAGACATGACCTACCTTAGACTGCTTTGAATTCAAAAACGGTATATTCGACTAGTAAAAACGCTTTCACGCTCATCGAGCTGCTCGTGGTCATCGCGATCATTGCTATTCTCGCGAGCATGCTATTGCCTGCCCTGGCAATGGCGAAGGCCAAGGCGCAGCGCACCTCATGCGTGAACAATCTGCGGCAGATGAACAGCATCCTGCATCTCTACGCGCTGGATAATAATGGGGCGGTGCCGCTCGGATATCGCGGCGGGCGCAAGCAGTGGAACACGATGGTCTTCAGCGGCACGGTGAATCAGTTCGTGATCTTCGGCCGTCTCTACACGGCGAACATGCTGGAAACGCCGAAGATACTTTATTGTCCGGCTGAGCGGGCGGCGTCACAGAAATTCCAGACCCCTGAGAACCCTTGGCCGCCGGGAACGAACGGCGTGAATGTGCAAGGCGGCTACGCCACCACACCCGTGGTGGATTGGGGGGCGACGAACCGGCCCACGACCTGGCCACGGATCGAGCGCCTGGGCAAAGTGGCCATCATGGCGGACACGCCGGGTTTGCCTGAGCGTCTGGATTCGCGGCACGTCAGCGGCGTGAACACACTCTTCGGTGATGGCAGCGTCGCGTGGATGGAGCGCGCCCATTTCAATGCCCCGCTTACCCCCTGCACCATCATCAGCCCCACGAACAACGCCGCGCAGGATGAGATCTGGAAGATCCTCAGTCTCGGCAACGTTGCGACGCCTTACTGAGGTTTCGGCAGGTTCTGCACTTTGTCCGCCTCGATCAGCAGCTTCATCATCTCTTCCGCGGAAGCGCGCGTAAGCTCGCGGATAAAGCTTCGGTCCGTGTTGTCGCCGAACTCAAACGTGATCGCGGCAATGCCGTATTGCTCGTGCGCCCAATACTTTGAGGTCGGCATGCCCACATTGTGGTCGCCGCTGCGATTCTGCTGATACTCCGGCAGGCGTTCCTTGATCTGCGCGAGCCAGGTGTCCGTGAACTTCGGCGGGAATATCTTCGCATCCTCTTTTTGCGTATAAAAGATGTCCTGATCAGTAGAGTGGAAATCGATCATCAGATACGGTTTCGCACCCTCTTCTTTCAGGCATTCCACGATGGCATCACGCACGGCGCGCGTTTCCGGTTGGGCGAACTTCACCCAATCGCGGTTCAGGTCCACGCCACCGAGATTGTGACGCCACTGGCCTTCATGCACACCATCCGGATTCACCATCGGCACGACGAACACGCGGAAGCGCTCGCGAAAGCTCTGCCCCAGCGGACTATCCACCGTGAGCGTCTCGATGAACCGCATCAGCCCAAGTTGCCCCGTCACCTCCGGCGGGTGCTGGCGGCTGATGAAGAACACATAATTCGGCGGGGCTTCGTCATTGATTACAAAGGCTTCAATGCTCCTTCCACCGATGGACTTTCCGACATTGGTGCGCGTGATGTAAGGCTGGATCACCACATTCTCCAACCATTCGTTCAACGTCTCTTGCGTGATGATCTCCTGACCGGACACCCACAGCGGCTCCGTCTCCACTTTCAGTTGCAGCGTGAGTTCCGTGCGCTTCGGCGATACCTGCCAGAGGTTCGTCGCGAGCGGTTCCCAGGAACTGCCGTCCGTGCTGAACTTCGGGCGATAGCGATGTCCCCCGCCCTCGTAGATCACGCGCACCGTGATGGACTTGCTCTCCTTCGCCTGCACTTGGAAGGCATACCACGCGCTGTTGTTCACCGGTGCATTTTCCGGCTTGATGAGCAGGCGATACTCATCCTTGCCCAGGCGCGTGCATTCGTTCACTCGCGCTCCGGCGAATTCGTTGTTGAAGGTGACGCCATCTTCCTTGAATACCCATTTCTTCCGGTCCTGCAGAACGGCCTTTTTCTCGACTGCATCGGCAGCATGTGCCGGCGTGGTGACGAGCAACTGGCCCGCGAGCAAAACCGCGACCAGCAGGCGCAGCGAAAAAGTCAGATGACGACGAGACTGCTTCATGACGTAAGAGTAGCACACATCGTTCGCCAGTCCTTCCCCGATGCCAAGTGCAAACACACGCCACATCTGCGCTTCACCACACCTCCCGCACCCGTTATGCTTCACCCGTGAGCCACACTATCCAATGTCGCGCCGCCGTTCTTTCCGATGCCGCCACCATCACCGAGTTCCAACTCGCCATGGCGTGGGAGACGGAGCAGTTACGCCTCGATCCGCTGAAGTGCACTCCCGGTGTGCGTGCCGTCTTCGAGCAACCCCAGCGCGGCCGTTACTATGTGGCCGCGGATGGTGATTCAATCCTCGGTGCCCTCCTCATCACCAGCGAGTGGAGTGATTGGCGGAATGGCGACATCTGGTGGATCCAGAGCGTCTACGTGATCCCCGACGCCCGCGGTCGCGGAGTCTTCAAGCAGCTCTTCGCCCACGTGAAATCGCTTGCCGAATCGCGCACCGACGTCTTCGGTCTGCGCCTTTACGTGGACCGCCGCAACACCCGCGCCAAGCAAGTCTATCAACAGCTCGGCATGAACGCTGACCATTACGAAGTCTGCGAATGGATGAAGGGCTAGCAGCCCCTCCCTCCTCTCGCTACAACCTCGACACCAACAGCTCCCGTTGGAAAATCATTTCCTTCGGCAAGTGCGAGTAGAGCTTCAGGAACAATTCGTCCTGTGAGATCAGCTCGCGCCGCCACTCTTCCGTATTGATCTCCTGCGCCTTCTCCAGGTTCGTGATGTTGAAATCCTTCATCCCTTCCAGGTCGAACGATTCCGGTCCCGGCACCCAGCCAGCGGCGTCTCATTCGCATTGGCGCGACCGTGGCAACGGTCGATGATCCACTTCAGCACCCGCATGTTTTCGCTGAAGCCCGGCCACAGGAACTTACCCTCGCCATCCTTGCGGAACCAGTTCACGTGAAACACCCGCGGCGGATACTTCACCAGCTTGCGCATCCGCAACCAGTGTCTGAAATAATCGCCCATGTTGTAACCGCAGAACGGCAACATCGCCATCGGATCACGCCGCACCTGCCCCACCGCGCCCACTGCGGCCGCCGTCGTTTCCGAACCCATCGTCGCGCCGATGTAAACTCCGTGCACCCAGTTGAACGCCTGGAACACCAAAGGCAACGTCGTCGCTCTGCGACCGCCGAAGATGATCGCGCTGATCGGCACACCGTTTGGATCGTTCGCCTCCGGTGCGAGCATCGGGTTGTTCGTCATCGGCGCCGTGAACCGGCTGTTCGGATGCGCCGCTTTCTCTTTCGAGTCCGGCGTCCACTTGTTGCCTTTCCAGTCGAGGCACTCCTTCGGCGGCTCACCATCCTTGCCCTCCCACCACACATCGCCGTCCGGGAGCAACGCCACGTTCGTGTAGATCGTATCCTTCTGGATGGACTTCATCGCGTTCGGGTTCGTCTTGAAGTTCGTTCCCGGCGCGACCCCGAAGTAACCCGCCTCCGGATTGATCGCGTAGAGCTTCCCGTCCGGGCCCGGCTTCATCCACGCGATGTCATCGCCGAGCGTCCACACCTTCCAGCCCTTATAACGCTCCGGCGGGATCAGCATCGCGAAGTTCGTCTTGCCGCACGCACTCGGGAACGCCGCCGCCACCCACGTCTTCTCGCCCTCTGGTGATTCCACACCCAGCACCAGCATGTGTTCCGCCAGCCAACCTTCGTTCCGCCCTAGATACGACCCGATGCGGAGCGCCAGGCACTTCTTCCCCAGCAACGCATTGCCACCGTAGCCCGACCCCACCGAGATGATCCGGTTATCCTGCGGGAAATGGCAGATGAACCGCTTCTCCGGATCCAGATCACACGTGCAATGGGTTCCGCGATTGAAGTCCGTCCCCTCACCGAGCTGCTCATACGCCACCACACCCATGCGCGCCATCGTCCGCATGTTCAGCACCACGTAGATGGAATCCGTCAATTCGATCCCCACCTTCGTCATCGGCGACCCGAGCGGCCCCATCAGATACGGCACCACATACAACGTGCGACCGCGCATCGACCCCGCGAGCAACCCGTTCATCTTCGCATACATCGCTTTCGGATCTGCCCAATTATTCGTCGGCCCCGCCTCATCCTCTTTCGGCGTGCAGATGTAAGTGCACTGCTCCACGCGCGCCACGTCATTCGGATGCGAGCGATGATAGTAACACCCCGGCAACTTCTCCTGGTTGAGCTTGATCAGCACCCCCTTCTCCACCGCCACCTGCAGCAGATGCGCCTTCTCCCCCTCCGACCCATCGCACCAGAACACCTTGTCCGGCTGGCACAACTTCACCGCGTCCTCCACGAACGCGATCACATGCGGATTCTGGGTGCTGCGCTCTCCAAGAAGCTGATTCGTATTCATAACTCTGGTCCCACCGACACTCTTCCCGAACTGACACAGTTCTGCTTGGCAAAAATTGCCAAACCTCAACCATCTCGGTGCGTCCAAAGTAAGTCCGAAAGACCGCTCAACGCAAGGATGGCGAGCACCGCTAGCGCAATCGTTTTCATCCTCACCATCGAATGCATTAATCATTCCGCCAATTAGACCATCGGACCCATAAGACCCGTTCCCCAAATCGCAGAATCGTTAAAACAGTTAAATCGTGAAACCGTGAATCGATTCACCATTTAACGCCTTTAACCCTTTTAACCTATTTAACGCCCCCGAAGCGTGCCTTCCCGTCTGATCCGTTTTATGTTTCCTCCGCGATTGCATCCTGTCCTGCGGTACTCTAGCAACCAGTCCACCCTCACCGGACCAAACCCTCGCCAGCCACTCCACAAAGAAATGCAGAAACCCAAATCAAGGTAGGGCATCGCTGCCGCAATGCCCTGACTCTTTTCGCCAAGGCACCACGATAACCACGCCCCACCATCGCCGAAGCACACGACCTCTCCTCCCTCTCCCTTTGGGAAGCCGAACTTCGGCTAGGGAGAGGGCTGGGGTGAGGGTTGAGCGCGCCAAGCGATTCAAAAACGCCCAGCGCTATCCTCCCCCACTCGGAGG
>JAJNBN010000317.1 GCA_021156225.1 Verrucomicrobiota bacterium
TGGATGCTCAGTACGCCCATCGTTTTAGTTTTGCTCCTCAGCGCTTTCTCACTTGCTCGCATGAAGGAAGATTTCCTCTTTTCTCTGCTGGTCATCGTGGTGATTTTTGCAAATTATCTGTTGCAACCATCCATGCGGGTTGATGTTGATGGAAACAGGCTTATCTGGGAGGGCGATTGGATTGTTTTCAAGAACACTGCCACTTTTCAGAAAAGCGAGATTGTCGATGTGATCGTCACCGATTTTCGCTCCCGCCGCATCAATTCCTCAACGGTTGATGGTTATCACATTCGATTGCTGCTGTACTCGGGAAAGAAAGTGACCATTGCCAGAAACCTTCCAGACAAACCGCACGCCCTCTGGCTGGCCGACCTGATAAAATCCAGCCTTGGTCTGCTATCGTGCGCGGAGATTCAGAGGTAAGCGCAAAAAATACCATAGGAACTGTGAATTGTTGGTGGAGAACTTCACCGGCGAAATGCTCGCCTTGGCTTCGATGATGAGCAATATTCCTCTCCGTGGCCTACCAGTCCAACGACCGCGCACGCGTGCTGAACGCGTGGCGCGGGTACAATGTCGCCGCTGCTGAAAAAACAGCGGCCGACAAAGGCCGTGTCGCGGGCTCCATCGTCTCGCAGGTCATGGGTGGCCTGGGCTTGGACCGCCGTCGTGCCGAAGCCGAGATCGGCAAGGTGTGGAATCACCTCATCGATCCGCAGATCACCGCCCACGCCCAGCCCACCGGCCTGAACAAAGGCACCCTCTTCGTCTCCGTGGATAATAGTGTGTGGCTGGATGAAATCGTGCGCTACCGCCGCAAGGAAATCCTCGACCGCCTGCAAAATAGCTTCGGCAAGGAGACCATTATGCGCATCTCTTTCCGGGTGGGTTAAGGGAAAACCCCGCCGATCGAAAGACGGTCAGTCATTCTCCCCTGTGAGCACCATCATCCGCCGCTGCAACTCCACCCTTAACCGTTCTCGCTCCTCCTCACCCGCCTCGCGTGGAATCACGATCGGCTCCCCGAACTTCACCGTGCATTGCCCGAACGGCAACGGCACTTGAAAACGGTCCCAGCTCTTGATCCGGATCTTGAATGTCAGGTGATAGGACACCGGGATGATCGGCAGATCCGTCACCTGAGCCAGCCCGATGATGCCTTCCTGCACTTGATAACATGGTCCGCGCGGCCCATCCGGCGTGATGGCGAGGATGCAGCCATCCTCTGCTGAGGAAACCATCTCGCGCAAAGCCTGCGGACCACGCCGACTGGAGGAGCCGCGCACTGGCCGTGTGCCGAACAGCTCCAGCACGCGTGCCAGCAACCCACCATCCTTGCTCGCACTCACCAGCGAAGCCAGTTCACGTCCCGTGTGCTCGCGCACATAGCGTTGGTAGATGACGAGCGAGTAGGCCAGCCGGTTGTGCCAGATGCTGTAGATGGCCTGATTCTTATCTCCCGGCTTCATCAGCCCGGAATTATCCTCCCAGCGAAACCGCGTGGTCGCCGCGACGACCTGCGTCAGCCCATAAATCAACCGCGCGGCCAGCCGCCCATGCCACTTCGGCTTTTGGGGCACGACTACGCCTGACTTACGGGGCGGAATGGGTTTCGCCTGGCTCATCCACCGCCTTTTTTCAGCGCCGCACGCACCAGTTTCTCGGTCGTGGCACTGCTGCCCAAGAGAACCGCTGCCGCGCGCACCGCGTCTTGTGCCTCGTTCAGCTTCATGCCCAGCGCCATGAGCGCCTGGATGGCATCATGCAGTTTCAGATCTTCCGGTGACACCGCGCGACTGGCGCTGCTCGCTTCAAATGCCGCTGCGGCACCCACTTTGTCCTTCAGTTCCACCACGATGCGTTCCGCCGTCTTCTTGCCCACGCCGGAGATCTGCGAGAGCGCCTTCACATCGCCATTCGCCACCGCCCCGCGAAAGGCCACGATGTTGATGCCGCTCAAGATGTTCAGCGCGATCTTAGGCCCGATGCCGCTCACCGTATGGATCAACAGGCGGAACATGTCCCGCTCGGCCAGGCTCATGAAGCCGTAGAGCACATGCGCGTCCTCACGGATGGCCAAGTGCGTCAGGATCGTGACCTCCTGCCCCGGCTGTGGCAGCTTGTCGAACGAAGATACCGGGATCAGCACCTCGTAACCCACGCCCTGCACATCCACCACCGCATATGTTGGCTGGGCCTCGACCAGTTTACCTTTGAGAAAAGCGATCATGTTAAAATCAAACCCGTTTCGGTGGCGTTAAGGAAAAACCCGTGCGCGTCTGCGCGTACGCCAGCGCGATGGCCAGGGCATCCGCCGCATCGGGATCAGGCATCTCTTCCAGGTGCAACATCCGCTGCACCATCTTCGCCACCGCCAGCTTCTGCGCCGCCCCGTAACCCACGATGGCCTGCTTCACCTTGCGCGGCGAGATCTCGTAGATGTCCAGCCCCGCCTCACCCACCACGCACAAAGCCGCTCCACGCGCCTGCCCCATGATGAGCGCCGTTTGCAGATTCTGTGCGAAGAACAATCCCTCCACCGCGCACACCTCGGGCTTGTGCGTCAGGATCACTTCGCGGATGCCCTGTGCGATTTTGGCGAGACACCGGGATTGCTCCCAAGTCGCCGGACACTTGAGCGTCCCTTGCACCAGCGTGCGCGGATACGGCTTGCCCAGTTCGATCACCCCAAAACCCGTTCCGCGCAGCGAAGGATCGATACCCAGCAACCTCTTATGCGTGGACAAAGGCGCGGCATTCACCCCGCCATCGATCTCCACCGGCGCAGCCTTGCGCTTGCCGGTGCTGACCCGCGCTTCCAGGTCAGCGAACTGTTTTGGTGAAATGCCCACGTCGCGGATACTGCCAAAGGCGCCGTTCCCCTGTCACGCCTAACCCATGGAGGGCGGCGGTCCGTCCATGCCGACAGGCCAGGGTTCAGAAGCGCCGCAACCTTCCTAACCACAAGCATTACTGGGATTCACGTAACGGCCCTAAAACAAACGCCCCTAGCCTTGCCGGTTTTTGTCCTACAACCCCTAAATGAATCCCTTAGCCCGCTCACGTATCCGGCTGGATGGTCATTTTATTAGCAGTGGCTATTTTTTGTCCTATGCAAAAGGGCAGACGTTTCAGTCCCGGTGACGACAGCAACAACAACAACGATGCGGTCGGCAGCCAGGTGCCATCGGGTCCACCAATGTGGGCCGTCCTCCTGCATGACGGGCCGGTCATCCTCGAACGTGCTCACCAGCTCTTCGACGGCATGCACCAGACCACCAATCCCCGCAAACGCCTGAAGATGGACACCTTGCCGGTCAGCGTCTTGGACGGCGAGATCGTCAATCCGTATATCCATCACTCGATGGAACGTGCCCAGATGATCGTGCTCGCGGTCAAGGCCTCTCCCGGCCTGTCCTTCCCCGCCATCCGCCATCTGGAAAACTATCTCAATGCCCGTAACGGGGGTAAACGCGCCCTGATCGCCTTCCTGGAAGGACGTTCGCCTTCGGCCCGTTCGGCGGGACATGCTTACGATCAATTGCAGAAGATCGCGTCGCGTAACGGTGTGGATTTCCTCGCCCATATCGCCGACCCGGCACCGTATGCCGCCCAGCCGTATATCGCCTCGGACCGGACTTCCGAGTCAGCGGTGTTCTTTGAATAAGCTTAGTGACGGGGCGCGGTTTCCTTGATGGCCTCCAGCCCCGTGGCCAGTCCATTGGTCGTCTGCCGGTAGCGCACGTCAAAGGTGCCATCGAAATTGGCATCCTTTAAGATGATGAACTCGCCCGGCGCTTTTCCCGGGCGTTGTTCCTGGTCGATGATTCCATCGCCATTCTCATCCAGCCGGATCACGCCTTCGCGTTCCCATGTTTTCTGTCGGAGATTTTTTCTGCTGGTCAGATCCCAGCGCTGCCACCGTTCTATCGTCAGCACCAGCACGATGGCTGCGGCGATGACCATCGCCCAGCGCTGCCATTGCTCCCGTTGCCGCCACCAGCTTTGAATGGCCAGTGACACGCGGTGCCAACGGGAATTTTCCGGAGCGGGTGACGTCACCATATCAATCGAAGGCCGCCACCTTCAGGCCGGTGCGTTCCCGTATGGTGGCCGCTATGGTGTTGAGCTCTTCCGCAGAAAGCCGGCTGGCATAACTCTCCGTCGTCGGTCGCGCCAGCGTATAGGCATGCACCTCACGGATCTGGCCGCCTGCGGCCACGATGTCATTCAAGCGCCCGCAATATGCCGCCAGCTCAATCCCGGACATGGCACTGCCGTGCAATTTCAGGAACAGGCTCTGGATCACCACCGGGTGTGATTGTGCGGTGGTCGTGATGTTCTTCAGGATGCGCTCATAGAAAATGTGCGAGCGGTTCACCTGCTGGTAATACGCTTCGGTGCCCGCATCCAGCTTGGCCCACACCTCGCCATTGTTCGCATCCATCAGCTCCAATCCCGCGCGCACATCGGCTTTATCGAGTCCGGCGGCATCGGTGATGAGCACGATCTTCGTGCGCTCCAGTGCTTCCGCCTTCTTGGCCTCGGCCACGGCGGCCACGCATTGCGCGAAGTTCGCGATCATTGTCGGCTCGCCATCCCCGCTGAAGGCGATGTCTTTGATGTCCCGGGTGAGCCATGGGACTTCATCGAACTTCGGTTCCTTCGCCAGCCCGCCGTCCTTGGCGAAACGGATCATCGCCACCAGCTCATCCTTCATCTGCTCCAGGTCCACGCGCGAAACGAGTCCCGGCACGCGCCGGTCCACTTCGCAATACACGCAGTCAAAATTGCAAACCTTGTCCGGGTTCAGGTTGATACCGATGGAAAGCCCCCGTGAACGCCGCGAGATGACGGGATACACAAACGTGAAATCCGCAAAGTGCCGTGAATGATCCTGCACGGCGGCCCATGAACTGCGGATGTGAATCGGCGCTTCAGCCACGCCGCCACTCTAAGCGTCCGCCGCAGCAAGCGCAATGAAGGGAGTGCACCGATGTTTGTCCAAGACTTCTCAGAAGCGGGCTTGCTCTGAATAAACATCTCCGCTTGGATGTCCCAATCCTATGCGTATCCGATTTTTAGCCGCCTTGCTGACTGCGGCGATGGCGTTCACCTCGG
>JAJNBN010000318.1 GCA_021156225.1 Verrucomicrobiota bacterium
AACCGGGTGAAACTAACTTGCTCCAAGTGGGCTCGTTTCTGCTGGACCGGCATCCGGTGACGAACGGCGACTATCTCGCGTTCGTGAGGCAAAACCCGAAGTGGCAGCGTTCCCGGGTGAAGCGCATTTTTGCCGATGAAACCTATCTGCGTCATTGGGCAGGAGATGTGGAACTGGGAAGCTTGGCGGAAACCAACCAGCCGGTGACATCGGTATCGTGGTTCGCCGCCAAGGCCTTCGCGGAGTGGCGGGGCAAACGCCTGCCCACCGTAACGGAATGGGAATATGCGGCGGCCCTGGGATTCTCCGTCCTGGACGGCAGCAAGGAACCAGAGTTCCAGCAGGCCATCCGGCGATGGTATTCCGCCCCTACACCCACCGCACTCTCACAGGTCGCCCAAAGCAGGGCCAATATTCTCGGAATACATGACCTGCACGGACTGATCTGGGAATGGACCTCCGACTTCAACAGTGCACTGGTAACGGGTGACGCACGCGGTGATTCCGGTATCGAACGGCAGTTGTTTTGCGGGACGGGTTCGACCGGCAACCGCAATCCTTCGGATTATCCGGCTTTCTTGCGCTACGGTTTTCGCAGCAGCTTGAAAGCATCCTACTGCATCCACAATCTCGGCTTTCGCTGCGCAGCAAATCCATGAAAACGTTGCTGACCACCTGTCTTGGTCTGGTCGTCTGTCTGGTTTTGAGCGGATGCCGCACCACGCCCACTCCTCCCTGCTGCCGTGAGCTCAAGGCCGGGCGGCCGTATACGGACAGCTCGCTTTACCAACTGGATTCGTTGTGGTTATCGGACGCGGAAAAGGAAATCCGGCTCGGGGTTCTGCGAGGGCGGCCGCAGGTGGTAGCCATGTTTTTCACCCGTTGCGAGTATGCGTGCCCGATCATTGTGAACGATCTGAAGAGGATCGATGCTACGCTCCCCGAGAAGATCCGCCAACAAACTGATTTTTTGCTGGTCTCTTTTGACCCGGTCAACGACCGGCCCGAAGCATTGCGCGCGTACCGACAACGCCAGAAGCTGCCCTTGGAACGCTGGACGCTGGTCAGCGGGAAAAGTGATGATGTGAGAGAATTGGCCGCCTTGCTGGGAGTGAATTACCGCCTGGATGCACGGGGACAGTTCGCGCATTCCAATCTGATCACGCTGCTGAACGCCGAAGGGGAAATCATCGCCCAGCAGCAGGGGCTCAACCAGTCTCCAGAAGAAATGGTACGAAAAATAGAGCAGCTATTCAGCAAGCCGTGAGGGACTGAGGGGATCCTTGAAGTAGGGACATTGGCAAACTGCCAGCGCCTGAGTTTGACATGGACAGAAATCAGCGGGCGGAACAGATTTATCGGGTTATCCAAATCACGAGGCTATCATGTTACTGCTCTTCTTTCTAACGCTGGCTCCCCTGCTCGTTTTGCTGGTCACATATGGGGACCGGTCGCGGACGGCGTGTGGGGCGCGGGCGGTGGCGCTGGGGGCTTTGGCGTTTTTCTGGTTGTTGCTGGGGATCGCATATTTCGGGGCGGATGGGGTGGAGCCGATGTTGCGCGGAGTGCCGAAGGTGGTGGTGGCGATCGGATGGGTGGTGGTGTTCGCGGGGGCGTTGTGGGGGATGGTGCGGAATCTCAGGCAGGCAGGGAAGGAACTGGCGGAGAAGGCGGTGGAGATAGCGAAGACGCCATCGGCTTACGCGGGACCTGTGACACAATCGGGACCAGTCGCGGGGGCGTCCCCTGCTCCGCCAAGGCCAGTGGATATGAAGCGGGCGGAGGCCGGTGGCACCGGCGGGCGTAATAAGGGGTAGGGTCGAAATCCATCTACACGTTTGGTCGGGGAAAGGTTAGGCATTGGCTGTGAAGGAGATAGGAATTGAAGGCCGTATTTTTCAGGGTGAAGGAGGGCGAGGGAGGTGTTGAGTTAGTAAAAACAGGCCATGACTCCGGGTAAATATTTTCGCTGAAAATGAGAAATCTTCGCTTGGATTTTCCTCATTCCCAAATGGTTGGGTAAAATGTCGCTGTGGGATAATTAATTTATGTGGATTGAGTGATGGGTGCGTGAGAAATTGAGAGTGCTGGCAGCTCGCTGCTGGTAAAGGAGAGGAGTGGTGGTTGGCTCTTTCAGAGAATAAGCAGCCTCCGAATCCTCAAAGTCATCAAGCATGATGGTGCATTGTGTACGCGTGCGCGGTTATATCCTGCGTTGGCGGGGAGGTGACAATCCTTATGGAGTCATTGCGGATATGTGAGTGTATCGGGCGTATGGATCAGGGTCCGTAAGCCGGAGGGGGAAAGGGACGTCGGTCGAGAATGGGACCGGGGAATCTCTAGTAGCCACTGCGGAACCGGCCGGGTTTTGGACTTACGCTGAATTTGAACTCTCAATCGTAGGGAGGGAGGAAACGATGCTTCACAGGGGTCGCATGGTTTCATTGTTCTTTGACATAGTTCCCTATAGGGAATGCAGAGGTCGGAGGTCGACCTCCCAGTACGGGGGAGAAAGGTTTAGTGCCTCCTCTCCCCGTGCCCTCTCCTCCATTTATCAATGGAAGAGAGGGAGATGGGAGTCTTGTGCTTCGGCGGTGGCCGGTCGTGGTTGTCGTGGTGCCTTGGCAGAAAGAGTCAGGGCGTCGCGGCAGCAACGCCCTACCATGATTTGGGTTTGGTTTCTGCGTTTCTTTGCGGAGTGGCTGGCGGGGGTTTGGTCCGGTGAGGGTGGACTGGTTGCTACAGTACCGCAGGACAGGAGGCAATCGCGGAGGAAACATAAAACGGACAAGACGGGAAGGCGCACTTCGGGGAAGTAATTGCATTACGGGCTTATTGGGAAAAAATAGGTCTTATAAGTCCAATAGGACAGATAGGTCTAATGAAGCTTATGAGGACCGTTCCAGAGATGCTGTAAGAGACTGGACAGGCGATGGCGCCCGTCCCACTAGGGTTAGAGCTGGGAGCGGAAGGGGGTGGTGAAGACTTCCATTACGCGGCGGTGGAAGGGGCGTTTCTTCCAGATTTCGTAGCTGACTTGAGTCGTCTTGGTCTTGTCAGCCTCGAAGATCTTCACCTGTTCGGCGGCGAATTCAGCGGAATAGATATTCATGTTGGATTCGTCGTTCAGGCGGAAGGAGCGGTTGTCCACATTGGCAGAGCCGACGGAGACCCAGATGTCGTCCACGATCATGAGCTTACAGTGGAACATGGTGGGTTGATACTCGTAGAACTTGGCACCGGCGCGGAGGAGCGGTCCCCAGTGGCCGCGGGAGACGTGGCGGACGAAGGGAACGTCGGTGTTCGAGCCGGGCACGATGAACTCGACTTGTACGCCGCGTTCGCAGGCGCGGACGAGGGCTTCCTCGGTGCCTTCACCGGGGACGAAGTAGGGGGTGCAGATGCGGATGTTCTTCCGCGCGGAATCGATGGAGAGCAGAAACATCATGCGGACGCTCTCAACGTTGTCCTGCGGGGAGCTGCCGAAGACTTGCACGAGGTGATTGCCAGCGGGTGGCAGCTCGGGGAAGTAGTCATCGCCAGCGAGGACTTCGGCGGCGGCTTTCTTCCAGTTATCCATGAAGACGGCCTGCATCTGGCCGACGGCGGGGCCTTCGAGCTGGAACATGGTGTCGCGCCATTGGCCGGGATGCTCGGCGTTGCCGAGCCAGATGTCGGCGATGCCCGCGCCACCGGTGAAGCCAATCTTGCCATCGACGATAAGGAGCTTGCGGTGATCGCGGTGATTGACGCGGAGCATGCGCCAAGGGAGGAGCGGATTATACTTCACGACTTGCACGCCAGCGGTGCGCATGCGGATGAAGTGCGAGGAATCGATCTCGCCGGAGCCCCACCAGTCCACGAGGACACGGACGCGGACGCCTTCCTGAGCCTTGGCGATGAGGAGGTTGGCGAATTCCTCGCCGATCTGGCCGGACCAGTAGATGTAGGTCTCGAGGTTGATGGATTTCTCCGCACCTTTCACGGCCTGGATCATGGCGGGGAAGCTTTGATCGCCATTCACGAGGCTGGTGACTTTGTTGCTGGTGAGGAGTCCGGGACCGATAAGGTAGCTGAGGGAGCGCAGGAACTGCGGGCTGCCCGCGGCGTGCGAGGGCTCGATCTTATACTTAACGCGCTTGGCGAAATAAGAGGTGCAGCCGGACGAGAGCGTCAGGCAGAGGAGCAAAAGGAGTATGCGGGGCCACTTCATCAGACGCGGACAGTCTGGGCTTTGGGAACAAAGTGCAAAGCTCAAAATTGGCACGGGGAAAGTGGGAGCGAAAGGAGGGCCGGAAGAAACATCAACCCGGCCTTTGACCCAAAGCGATGGCGAGGGCGCCGGCGAGGTCATCGCGGGTAAAGGGCTTGGCGAGGGTTTGAGAGGCGCCGAGCTGTTTGGCGGCCTTGAGCAAATCCCGGGTGTGCATGCGGCCTCCGGCTGACATGGCAATGGTCACAACGGCGGGATAACGCCGCCGGAATTCCTGGATGATCTCCAGACCTTCCTTCTCCGGCATGATGAGGTCGGTCAAAAGAACGTCCGCGGGCTGGTCCCGCTGGAGGTCCAACGCGGTCTTGCCGTTATCCGCCTGGACGACTTCATAGCCCATCTGCTCCAGCGTCATACCGAGGGCTCCGCGGAAGATGTCGTTATCGTCCACTAATAAGATCTTGGGCATACGTCAACTTGCCCTGGCTGAGAAGCGCGGGAACGCCGGAAGGCGCGAGCTGAAAGGAACCGCGGTGTTCCTCTTTCAGTAGATTCCACGTTAACAGCGGAGGAAGCGTTGTGGATTGAATCTAGCCGAGATCGGAAAAACCGCAAGGTGGGGCCAGCAAACATTTGATGCGACATCAATGGACGGAAGATAATTCTTCCAATTTTTTGAGGTCTTGGAGGATCAATTGCTGGGCGGGGCCACGATTGCCATTCTCGCTGTAAAAGACATTGACGGCGTGCTTCAACGTAAGGATCACCGGCCGGATATCGGGCTGGTCCGCTTCAAAAAAGGCCAGGGCTTCGATCAGGCGGGCAGCCTTGTTCAGTTGCTGGGAATAAAGCGCGCTCGGGACCGCAGTGTCCTTCGCGATCTGCAGCCGGAGGGCTTC
>JAJNBN010000319.1 GCA_021156225.1 Verrucomicrobiota bacterium
AAACGCACCGCTTTCCAATTCCCCGCGCGCACTGCGGTCTTGCCCCCTTGCTCGTAAAATTCCCAATACAGATACTCGTGCTGTTTCTGCTCTTGGTTCTTACCCAGCAAGGTCGGCACGAAGCTGATGCTGTCCAAGCCTTCCGGTGCTTTGCCTCCGCTCAGATCAGCCACTGTCGCCATGAAATCTCCGAAATAACCGATGTGCTCAGTCGTCGAACCACCTTTGATTTTTCCCGGCCAACGCGCAATGAAGGGCACGCGGATGCCGCCCTCATAGAGATCACGCTTCATACCTCGCAGTGGACCATTCGCATCAAAGAAATCCGGATCGTTCCCGCCTTCCTTGTGATTGCCATTGTCCGAGGTGAAGATCACGAGCGTTTTCTTGTCGATCCCCAGTTTCTTGAGCTTGTCCATCAGGCGCCCCACATCGGCATCCAAGCGCGTGACCATCGCCGCTTGCCCTTTATCCTGGGGTTTCCAGTCCAAGTTCTCATACTGCCCAAGCGCAGGTATCTCCTGCCCGTTGCCCGTGCCGCGCGTGCCTTCGTTGTTTGCATGTGGCAGAGTGAAGGCGAGGTAGAGGAAGAATGGTTTGCTCTTGTTCGCCTCCACCCAGCTTAGCGCCTCCTCGGCCATCAGGTCGTGGCTGTATTGCTTCTTAACCGTAGCCCAGCCCTGACCGTAATCCCCCTCACCCGGCACGATGTTCTCCAAGTAAACGCGCGAATCATTACGGAGAAGAAACTCCGGATAATAATTGTGGGCATGATGCTGGTTCAGATAGCCAAAGAAATGGTCGAAGCCCTTCTTATTCGGATGCCCAATGGAATTCTCCTCGCTCAGGCCCCACTTGCCGATGAGCGCCGTGGTATAGCCCGCCTGCTTCAGCACCTCAGCCACAGTCACATCTTCCGTACGGACCGTTTGCGGCATGGGATTCTCCTTGCCGGAATTACCGCGCACACGCGCGTGGCCCATGTGTTTACCCGTCATCAGCACACAACGCGAAGGCGCGCATACCGGAGCACCGGCATAAAACTGCGTGAAGCGCATACCCTCTTTCGCCAGCTTGTCGAGGTGCGGCGTCTTGATCTTCTGCTGGCCGTAGCAGCCCAGATCCCCGTAGCCCAAGTCATCCGCCATGATGTAGATGATGTTTGGCTGCTCGGGTTTCACCGTGGCTGACACCGCTGCTCCAGCAAAAATTAAAAGGCACAATAGCGCCCATAGGCGCACGTCTGATCGAGGAGTCATCGCCGGAGCCTAGGTGAAATCCCAGGGCGGGAAAAGAGCTTTTACCGCTGCTTGCCAAAAAGAAAACCCGGCGGCTTTCGCCATCCGGGTTTCTGAGATTTTGCTCGGGCTTGATTACTTCTTCTTGCCCTTCTTCGCGCCATGCACCTTGGCCGCCACCTTCAAGCGCAGGCCGTTCAGGCGGATGAAACCCGTCGCGTCGTCCTGGTTGTAAGCCTTCGTCGGGTCCGCTTCCATCGTGGCGATGTGCGGGTTGTAGAGGCTCACTGGAGACTTGCGGCCCGCCGCATACATGCCGCCCTTGTAGAGCTTCACGCGCACCGTGCCCGTCACGTTCTTCTGGCTCTCTTCCACATACGCCTGCAAGGCCAAACGTTCCGGTGCATACCAGAAGCCGTTGTAAACAAGCGACGCATATTTCGGGATGAACGAATCGCGCTGATGCATCACTTCACGATCCATCGTGAGGCTCTCCATCTGGCGATGACCGAAGATCAGGATCGCGCCACCGGGCGTCTCATAGACCCCACGGCTCTTCATGCCCACAAAGCGGTTCTCCACCATGTCCACGCGGCCGACGCCATGCTTGCCGCCGATCTTGTTCAGCGTCCGCATCACTTGCAGCGGCGTCATCTTCTTGCCGTTCACCGCCACGCAATCGCCCTTCACATATTCCAACTCGACATACTCTGCCTTGTCCGGCGCGTCTTCCGGCAATACGGACAGCGTGGTGAAATACTCGCGATTCTTCAGGTCGAAGGAATCGTACCAAGGATCTTCCAGGATGCCCGCCTCATACGAGATGTGCAGGAGGTTGCGATCCATCGAATACGGCTTCTTCGCGGAAGCCTGCACAGGGATGCCCTTCTTCTCGCAATAAGCGATCATCTCCGCGCGACCCGGGAATTCCTTGCGGAACCGCTCATCACGCCAGGGGGCGTGGCGCCTTCCGCCTGGGCGATCTCCACCATGCGCTTGGCGATCAGCGGACGCGCGATCGACGTGCCGAGGAAATATTGTCCCTCATAGATCGCACCCGCACGTATGATCGGGTAAATGAAATCGCTGGCGAATTCGTCCTGCAGGTCATCGATGTAAATCTTCGATGCGCCCGTCTTCTTCGCCTTCTTTTCGAGGCCCTTCAGCTCGTCATCCTGCCCCACATTGGCGCAGAACGCGATCATCTCGGCGTCATAGGTATCTTTGATCCACGAGAGCAGCACCGAAGTATCGAGGCCGCCCGAGTATGCCAGCACAATTTTCATAGTCACAAAATCAACCAAATCAGGCCGCGACTAAACGACAACCGGCCCAAACTGAAAAGAATAATTTTAAGCCATCCAAGGAGGGCGGATGTTCGATGCTCCCCTTACAGAACCCCTAATAACCGCTCAATCTCCTCGTAATTCTTCACGATATGCTGCGCCCGGCCCAGCTTCTCTGCCTTAAACGAATTCGTGATGGCGATCACCTGCATCCCCGCCGCGCGACCGGCTTCCACACCCGCCACCGAATCCTCGATCACCACACACTCTTCCGGCTTCTTGCCGATAAGGTCTGCCGCGCGCAAAAAGATATCCGGTGCCGGTTTTCCCTTTGCCACATCCTGACTGCTCACCACGGCGGAGAAATACGACCGCAGATTCTTGATCACCAGCACCTCATCGATCACCGGATGCAACGATCCTGAAGCCACCGCCAGCGGATACTTCGCCGCCAGCTTGTTCACTAACTCCGGCAAGCCATCAAAGATCGGCTGTTCCACGCGCAAGATTTCCAGAAAGCGATTCTGCTTCATCGCCGTCAGGTCTTCATACGTGTGCGCTGGCTTGTGAGCTGCGATGAAATCCAGCCACACCGCCTTGTCCGACCGACCGATGTAATCCGGAATATGGATCCCATGCGTTTGGCCGTAACCCAGCCGATCGAAGATCTCCAGGAACGCTTGCTCATGCCGTGGTTCGCTGTCCACGATCACCCCATCCATATCAAAAATCACCGCCGAAAAAGGCTTTATCATATACGACTTAAAATCAAAACCGATACGAATTGCACTAATCTACACAGATTCTGTCTTTTCCCTAATTAGTGCCTATTCGTGAAACTCGTGTCATCTCCTCACTTGTTAAGTTCTGGTTACTTCTTGAAAACTGAACCCGCCGGACGTTCCACGAAGTGCAGCAAATTCCCCTCCGCATCGTTAAAGAATAAAACGCTTCCACCACCACCCGCTGGCTTGACCGGTTCCGCGAAGACAACCCCGCGCGCCTCCAATTCCTTCTTCGCCACTTCGATGGACTCCACCTGAAGGGCGAAATGTCGGATACCTGCCACTGAGTTATCACCCACATCCGCCACCACGCGCTTACACGGCCCTATCTCCAGCATCACGCCGCCAGCCAGTTTGACAAAATAGACCGGCACCGATGCATCCTGCCAGATCATCTCACCGCCCAGCACACGCATATACCATTCCTGCAAAACGGTAGGCGACTGCGCTGGCACTCCGATATGTTCCACCACAAATTTCATGCGCCGCATTGGTAAACCCTCGCGACAGGAAAGCAACTCCTTCCTTTGGGGCTCGGGATGTCCCAACCCGCAGCAACGTCCAATGACCAACAGCCTCTATTGAGCATCTTTAACACACGGCACCTAAAAATTCTCCGAACCAAATCCCCGCCCCAGACGTAACATCTCCATGACCGCCACTAGCACTCGGCCCCTGTCTTGCCTCATCATCTTGCTCTTTCTCCAAGGAGCCCTCGGCGTCGACGGCCCCAATACCGGTCCCGGCCAGCCGCCCCCTAACGCCGCAGGCCCTTGGGACGCCGATGTCATCGTCTATCGCGTCGATGCCACTGGTAAGGCCGAAAAGACCGCCAGTTTCGATCGCGCAGGTGTTCCTACTGTGGCGCGAATGAAGGATGGCCGGCTCATCGCTGCCCGCCAGTATTTCCCGGAAAACGACCGGGCGAACTTCGACAAAGTCGCCGTCCACTTCTCTGCGGATGAGGGGCGCAACTGGACCACCCCCGAGGTGATCACCGTCAGCGGTATGCCCGAAGGCATGCGCTTCCCCTTCGATCCCACCATGGTGGCCTTGCCTGATGGCCGCATGCGTCTCTATTTCACCTCCATGCAAGGACGTCGCTTCGAAGAACACACGCCTGGCATCTACTCCGCCGTTTCTACCAACGGCATTGATTACACCTTTGAGCCCGGTGCCCGCTTTGCCGTGGAAGGCCGTCCGGTGATCGATTGCGCAGTCGCCTTGCACAACGGGGTATTCCATCTCTTTTCCCCCGACAACGGCGCGTCAGAAAAACGTGAGGAAGGAAACCGTAATGGTCCACCACAAATGACCGGTGAAGAGGGCTTAGGTTATCATGCCACCAGCAAGGACGGTCTTAACTTCACGCGCCAGCCGGACTTGAAAATCGACGGCCGTCGCCGCTGGCTGGGCAATGCAAGGTCCGATGGCAAGGTGATCACCTTCATCGGCACGGGCCAGCCTTTCGATCTTCCACTTGTTCCCGGCCAACGTGCCGGCAACATCTGGATGGCCACCAGCACAGACGGGCAAGCTTGGAAGCTCATCAAAAGCCCAGCGCTGATGGGAGCAGATCCGGGTGCCGTAGCCACTAAAGACGGCGGTCTGGTCATCGTCACTTCCGGCGAACCACGTCCCGGCACTCCCAGCGCCAATCGCATGCGTCCAAATAATGGGAATGAAAACTTCCAAAACTTCCGTCCGCAACCTCTTCCGGTGATGACGGCACTGGACGCTGATAATGACGGAACACTTAATGCCTCAGAAATAGCCCATGCCTCCGCGGCGTTGAAAACATTGGACCGCGATGGCAACGGCCGTTTGACACCGGATGAACTGCGGCCGATGGGCATGGGGCAACCGCGTACCCAAGGCGATGGCCAGTTCCGACCGGAAGGCCAGCCGCCAGCACCGCGCAATTGATCTCCCACGCCAGCCCGCAACATTCACCGGAGAGCGGGGGTTTACGTGCGTGGATGAATCCGTTACCGTTGCATTCATGCGTTATCTCCTTTGCCTGCTCTTGCTGTGCACCACTGCGTTCGCGGACCTGAAAACGGATATCGAATTCGCCAAAGTCGGTGACGTCAGCCTCACTCTCGATGCTTACGTTCCCGAAGGGGACGGCCCTTTTCCTACGTGCATCCTCGTTCACGGTGGTGGTTGGATGCGGGGCGACAAGACGACTTACATCAAGCCGCTGTTCGACCCCTTGAGCAAAGCAGGCTTCACGTGGTTCACGATCAATTACCGCCTCGCACCGACGAATAAATTTCCCGCGTGCATCGAAGATACGGAAGCGGCGATCCGCTGGGTGAAGGCGCACGCGAAGGAATATAAGGTGGACCCGAAACGCATCGCGATCATTGGTGAATCGGCAGGCGGACACATCGTGTCCTATGTGGGTGCGAAAGCCAAAAGTGACACCACGGTGGCAGCGGTTGTGCCTTATTATGCGCCGCATGATCTCGTCTTGCATGCAGATACCCGCAAGGCGCTCGGGCCTTCTCTCGAAGCTTTGTTCGGCTTGAAGGAGTTGAACGATGAGTCGCGCAAGGTATTGAAGAATGCCTCGGCGACGACGTATCTGCACAAGGGCATGCCGCCCTATCTGCTCATCCACGGCACGAAGGATGAACAGGTTCCCTACGAGCAATCCGTGAAGTTTCAGGAGCACATGAAAGCGCTGGGGAACACCTGCGATTTCATCACGATCGAGAACGGCATCCATGGCATGGGCGGCTGGCAAAAGCTCGGCTCCAATTACCAGCAGGAGATGATCGACTGGTTGAAGAAGACGTTGAAATGACCTCACGTCCATCGACTTCAAGCACGGTCGTTCCTATGATATATTTGAAGGATGGCCTCAAAACGGACAGAGACACGTTTTCAACGTGATGAGACGGTGGCGCGTGGCCTGCAACGGTTTGCTGCCTTGCAGCACAAACAGGCGGCTCAGGCGGCGAATGCCCTTCGCGATCCAGCGGAATCCATTCATAGAATTCGCCTCACATTCAAATTCCTTCGTGCCCTACTGAAGCTAACCCGGGTGGTGACGGGTGAGCGATTCAGCCGCTATGAGAATGCCCGCTTGCGCCAAGCCGCCCTGGCCTTGTCTCCCTGGCGCGATGCCACGGTCATCGAGCAGACCCTTCATAAACTGAGTGAACGCATGCCGAAGGAATCAAGGCAGGTCATGCATGACGCTGTGCTCCAATGGTAGAAGCGGCATCACAGCCAAGCCACCCTCAAATACCCGCTTAAAACAGCCCTGCGCGATGCGCTCATCGCATTGAAAGAATTCCAGCGGAATTTGGCCACTAAGAAACAGGGGCAAGGTGGCTGGGATGAAATCGCAAAGGGTCTCAAAAAGTCCTATCGTAAAGCCCGGGCATCGCTGCGTCTGGCGGAGGCATCCGGAGTAGATGAATCCTTTCACGAAGCCCGCAAGCGCGTGAAGGACCTGTTCTATCACGTCACACTGGTCGAACTGGCCGACCCGGAAAAGCTGCCCGAATTGCAAAAACGCCTGCTGAAGTTGCAAGGGTTGCTGGGCAAAGACCACGATGTCGCCATCGCCCGTGAAGTCCTGCTGCACGCAAAAACCGACCATGTGAAAGCTTACGAAGCGGCCCTGAAAAAACTGCGTGAACGCACGGACACCCTGCGCAAAAGAATTCATCGGCACGCCGACCGACTGTTTGATGCCGATACGAAAGCGCTGTTGCGCAAAGCCGGAGAAGAGCTGAAGAAATGGCCGCTGGCAGCCGCTTAACTGGCCATGGCCGCTTCCCATTTTCGGAGCCGCGCCAGGATCACCACCTTATGCTCGACGGGCACCGACGGGGCTTCCGTCAGCATTCGCCAGAGCCG
>JAJNBN010000320.1 GCA_021156225.1 Verrucomicrobiota bacterium
CTGCTTTATGCCGCTGCTTTCGTGTGCCATGCCTTGAAGCCGGAACACTATGAGTTCAAGCACTCAAGGGCAAGCGTCACGTGTAAAGAGCCTGGCGATTTCCGAGAACACCACCATCTCATTCAATCCCTTCATTAATCTCCCACCCCAAACGCCGAAAATTATCTCTGTCCCCCCGCCCCCGAATCCGTTACAAAGGGGGCTGGACGCTCGTTTCCAGAGGTTGTCCAAATCCCCCATTTTGACGGGATCATTTACTTAATTTTTTAGTGTCATGCTGACGATTCGTAATCTGAAGAAGGGTTTTGGTGGTCGCACTTTGTTCGAGGGTGCGAACATGCAGATCAATTATGGTGACCGCGTGGTGCTCGTGGGGCCCAATGGCGCGGGCAAGTCCACCTTGTTCTCGCTCATCCTCAAAAAAGATGAGCCGGATGAAGGCGAAGTGACGCGCGATGAGTGGACGACGGTGGGCTTCCTCCCGCAGGAGAGCGAACCGATCGGAAACGAGACGGTGATCGAGGTAGCGACGGGGCGCGCGGGCGAGATGGAGAAGCTGGAGAAGACGCTGCATGAGCTGGAGAAGGCGGGCACGGTAGATATCCCGGAATATTTCGAGGCGCAGAGCAAGTTCGATGCGTTGAACAATCCGGAATTCGAGGCGCGCGCGAAACGCATCCTGGTGGGGATGGGTTACAAGCAGACGGATTTCGACCGACCGGCTCGCGAGATGAGCGGTGGCTGGATCATGCGGGCGCATCTGGCGCGGCTGCTGGTGATGGAGCCAGATCTGCTGATGCTGGACGAGCCGACGAACCACTTGGACCTGATGGCGCTCTTGTGGTTGCAGGATTATCTGAAGGGTTTCCCGGGCGCGCTGCTGATGATCTCACATGATCGCCAGTTCATGGATGAGTTGTGCAAGAATATCTTCGAGATCAATGAAGCGAAGTTGATCGCGTATACGGGGAATTACACGGATTACCTGCGGCAACGGGAGGAGAATTACGAGAACCAGCTCGCAGCGTATAAGAACCAGCAAAAGGAGATCGCGAACTTGCAGGAGTTCGTGAGCCGGTTCCGCTCGGTGGCGTCGAAGGCGTCGCAAGCGATGAGCAAGCTCAAGGCGATCGAGCGCATGGAGCTGATCGAGAAGCCGAAGCAGCCGCGCAAGCCGTTCCGGTTCCAGTTCCCGCAACCGCAACGCGGCGGTCAACGGGCGATCTCGCTGGAGAACGTCCACATGGCCTACGGGAATCATGTGGTGTATCGCGGACTCGATCTGACGGTGGAACGCGGTGAGCGCACGGTATTGGTAGGACCGAACGGCGCGGGAAAGTCCACACTGCTGAAGATTCTCGCGGGCGAGGTGGAGTTCCAGAAGGGCGTGCGTGACCTCGGTCACAATGCGAAGATCGGTTATTTCAGCCAGCATCGCTCAGCGACACTGGATCCGAATAACAGCGTGCTCGAGGAGATCATGGCCGCCGCGCCTGCCCTCGGTGAAGAGGAGGCGCGCGGTATCTTGGGGTCGTTCATGTTCCGCAAGGAAGAGATCTTCAAGAAGACGGCGGTGCTCAGCGGTGGCGAGAAGAGCCGGTTGAACTTGGTGAAGTTCCTCGTGGACCCGCCGAACCTCCTGCTGATGGATGAGCCGACGACGCACTTGGACATCCTGACGGTGGAATCGCTGATCCTCGCGCTGGAGAAGTATGAGGGCACGCTGGTCTTCATCTCGCATGATGTGCATTTCATCCGCAAGCTGGCGGCCAAGGTGCTCCACATCAATAACGGCCAGGTGACGCCGTACGTGGGCAACTTCGACTACTACTTGGAGAAGACCGGCGCCGAGGGCAATGCCCGGGCGGCGTTGACGGCGGGTTGATTCAGCAAGGCGTCAAGCCGGGAGATGAGGAAAGATGGTCGGCTAATCCGCCTTTGGGCGGATGAGGCGATGCGTGGCCGATTCATTGTAAGATGTTTCATTTAGAGGAGTTAAGTAGGTTTTCACCCCAGCTACCCCATAAGCTTTTCCTACCCCCGGAGGAGCAAAAATAATGGTTGCCTTTGGCCGTTGAAAACCCCATGTTACGATTCCGTTATGTTAGATTGCTCAACGGTTCGAGAGCTGGTGAATCTTCAGGTGAACGAGTTTTCAGTGATGATTTGAAACCCGGCGGTCGGGAACGGTCTGCGACGAGTGAGTATCTAATAACAAATCATCAATGAGTACTAAGTTGTTCGTAGGAAATCTTTCCTTCAACACGATCGAAAACGATCTCCATGACCTGTTCGCTGCTCATGGCGGCGTGATCGAGGTCAACCTGATGGTGGACAAGTTCACGGGCCGTCCCCGTGGCTTCGCCTTCGTCACCATGGAATCCCCGGAAGCGGCTGAAGCTGCGATCCAGGCCCTGCACGGCAAGAATTTCGACGGTCGCGACCTGACCGTGAACATCGCCCGCCCGCGTGAAGAACGTCCTCCGGGCGGCGGCGGTGGTGGTGGTTTCCGCGGCGGCGGCGGTGGTGAACGCCGTGGCGGTGGCGGCGGCGGATACGGTGGTGGCGGCGAACGCCGTGGCGGTGGTGGCGGCGGTTATGGTGGTGGCGAACGCCGCGGCGGTGGCGGCGGCGACCGTGGTGGCCGCTACTAATTGACGCCGATCAATTAGCGTTTTCACGGGTGTGGGGCGCCGTTCTCAAGCGCTCCACACCTTTTGTTTTTTTGGTTCAACGAAAGCAGCAGCAAATAACAGCGTAGAAAGACCTGTTTCCAGTGGAAGAGCCCATCACAGTAGAAGGCAGCATATTGACCGTTTTGCCCGGCACGATGTTCCGGGTGAAGCTCGATAACAATCACGAAGTCCTCGCCCATATCTCCGGCAAGATGCGGAAACATTTCGTCCGCCTCACCATCGGTGACCGCGTGCGGATGGAGATGTCCCCCTACGACCTGAGCAAAGGGCGTATCGTTTTCCGGTTGCGGACCTAGTCAGGGCCGAACCTCATTTTACACTCCAACCTCCCCCTCGGGCGGTTGGAGTTTTTGTTTTTGTGGATTTGTCATTTCCATCATTTTTCCCATTGCAATCTTGGCAGACTCCATGCAAGTTCCGTTCCTCTGGTTCGGGGCGTAGCGTAGCTTGGCTAGCGCGCTTGTTTCGGGTACAAGAGGTCGTGAGTTCAAATCTCACCGCCCCGACCATTTTCCTCCTTTATCCATGATGCAGTCTACCAACAGGTTGCTTCGTTCCTT
The DNA here is from genome assembly GCA_021156225.1 of Verrucomicrobiota bacterium. Taxonomy (GTDB): domain Bacteria; phylum Verrucomicrobiota; class Verrucomicrobiia; order Limisphaerales; family JAEYXS01; genus JAEYXS01. The sequence goes on from JAJNBN010000320.1 coordinate 3,257, forward strand.
GGTTCACCTCGCCTTGATAAGCACGTGTCTGCCCGCGCTTACCGCTGCCGAGTTTCTACCCCCAGGACATCGCCCAAAAGCACTGGGCATCCACGCGCTGACGAATGCCACCGTCATCCCCCAGCCCGGCCAATCGCTGAACAACGCCACTGTCGTCATTCGGAATGGCAAGATCGAGGCTGTGGGGAAAGATGTCGCCATCCCCGCCGATGCCCGCGTGCATGACCTCACCGGCAGCACGATCTACGCCGGGTTCATCGATGCCGCCTTGGCCTTGGGCACCAATAGCGGGGTGGCTCTCGATACCAGCGGCTCGGAGCCCATCCGTTTCGCTTCGGGCAACATCAATTTCTTCGGTGTCCCCGGTGAGGAGAAAGACCCCGGCAATGCTGGCCCCGGCTACGAATTGAAACGCATCACACCCGAGTTTCGCGTCGCCGCCACCTATCGCCCGAATGCAAAAGTGTTCGAGACCATGCGTGACCTTGGTTTCACGGCGGGCAATGTGATCCCCAACGGCGGCATCATGCAAGGCACCAGCGCCTTCGTGCAACTGAACGACGCCAATCCCAACGACGCCGTTCTCCGCGCAAATGTCTTTCAACACATCGTCTTTGATCCCACCACGAAAGACGACAGCTACCCCGGCTCCCTCATGGGTGTCATCTCCGCCGTGCGCCAGACCTTCTTTGATGCCCAGCACTACGCCTCGGTGAAGGCCGCGCCCGACAAGGCCCGCTTGGAATTCAATCCCGCCCTCGAAGCACTCCAACCCGTCCTCAATCAGGATGTCGCCGTATGGTTCGAGCCCGGCAGCGTGCTGATGGTCGATCGCGCCGCGAAAGTCGCCAGCGAACTGAAGCTCAAGTTCGTCATCTACTCCAGCGGTCAGGAGTGGCGTCGTCCGGAACTCGCTGCCGCCACCGGCGCGAGCTTCATCGTCCCGCTAAATCTCCCCGCCGCTCCCAAGCTCCCAACCGATGACGACTGGTTCGACGTCAGCCTCGATCAACTCCGCGTCTGGGATTGGGCCGCTGAGAACGCCGCCGTTCTCCGTCAGCAAGGCCGCGAAGTCGCCCTCACCACCCGTGAACTCGCCGAGAAAAAAGATTTCCGTAAGAACACCAAGCTCGCCCTGCAGCGCGGTCTTTCCGCTGACGACGCCCTCGCTGCCCTCACCACCGTTCCCGCGAAAATCTGCGGTATGGATGGCCAGCTCGGCACCATCACGGCAGGCAAACTCGCCAATCTCACCATTGTGAAAGGCGCGAGCTACTTCAATCCCGAAGACCCCGTGCAGGAGGTCTGGATTGAAGGCGAACGCTTCTCTGCCAGCGAAAAGAAAGAAGCCAAGAAAGACGACTCGAAAGAAAAAGAGAAGAAGGACAAGGAACCTAAAGGCGATGACACCAAACGCTCCGCCCGTGTTCCGCTGGAAGACCGCCAGGTCCTCGCCACTCCGAAATCCGTCCTCATCCACAGCGCGACCATCTGGACGTCGGGTCCTCAAGGCATCCTTACGAATGCCTCGCTCTTGATCAGTGACGGCAAGATTCAGGCGATCGGCACCTTCAAAGCCGAACTGAGCGCGGACACGCAAGTCATCGATGCTCAAGGCAAGCACGTCACCGCCGGCCTCATCGATGCCCACAGCCACAGCATGATCCTTGGCGACGTCAATGAATCCACCCTGCCCTCCACCGCCATGGTCCGCATCGGCGATGTGGTGAACTCGGAAACGGAGAACATCTACAAGCAACTCGCCGGCGGCCTGACTGTTGCGAATCTCCTGCACGGTTCCGCCAATCCCATCGGCGGCCAAAACCA
>JAJNBN010000321.1 GCA_021156225.1 Verrucomicrobiota bacterium
GTTGGACTCGAACTGAATGGTGCGTGTGGCGATAAACGCTAAGATTGCATCCAACCAAATCACCACGAGAAGAAGAATGCGCGTCACTGCCGCCAGCCTGCACACCGGCTTCGGAGTATGGACGCCGGATGCCAGACGCCAGAGCATTGGCATCAACATGACCGTGAAAATCAGCCGATAGGAATAACTTGTGCCTGCGAAAAAACAGCCGACTAGCAGAATAGCCCCTAACATCATCCCCAGCCAGGCAGTTCTATCCTGTGCCGGCACCGACCATCCCGCAAGCCAGCGCCATGGCCTGCACAGGCCCAGGATGACCAGTCCCAATCCAAAACTAATCAAAGATGACAAATTTGGGCTCACTCCGAAATACATGAATATCTTGCTTGAGCCAAAGGTCATAAGACCGCGGGGCGCGGGAATCAGATTTTTAAGTAGGCCGAAATCTTCCCGCAGGTTAAACATGACGGCTCCCAAGAGGATCGCAGCCACCACTCCCCGCGCCCACGCTTCCTTGCGACTGGGCGCTGCCAGCACAATGAGCATGCCAAGCGCCGGATAAAATTTCAGCCCGGTGGCCAGTAAAAGAGGCACCATGGCCATCCACCTGACCCACGCTCTATTACTGGTCAGCATAACTGCCACGGGTATCAGCAATGCACAGATAAACAGGTCATTATTACCCCGCTCGACAGCCAGCACCACCCCTGGAGATGCCAGCATGGCGAACGACCACGCGAACTCGGATTTTGATCGCACTCGCAGCCAGCAAAAAGCCGCAATGAAATAAGCAGCCACAAAACCGCCCCCCAGCAGAAAGTTGGATTTACGGGTGAACCCCCACTCGGAAAGTGAAAACCACCAGTGCGAATAAACATGCGGACGGCCTATCGGATCCAGAGGGTTTGCTTTCCATGGATCGAGCCCCGCCACCAAGGCATCATTGGAAGCGAGAATCGCATAGCTGTCAAAAAACCATCCAAATTCATGACTAAACGCGAAAAAACTGAATAACGTTGGTCGGAGGGCGAACGCCAAATAATACGCTCCGACAGACGTCACCAGCCATAGACGCCAGCCCGTGGCTCCGGAAAGCACGGGAAACGAAGAGGACGGAGCGCTGTGGGAAGAATTCGATGCCATTACAAGCAGGCGTTGATGAGCGACGCCCCTTCCACCGTCAACGCACGACGCAGGTGCATTTACCAGTTGCCCATCTTCACCGGCTTCAACACCAACATCCCCCCATGACGCAGCCGCTGGGACGCCTTTCCGCAGATCACCTTGACTCCGTGCGCGCCCATTTCGACAAGCACGCACCGGCCACCACCCGGGCCAGCCGAAGCTATCGCCGGCTGCTCGCGGGTTACTACAACCGCTTGATTCCACCTGGGGCCTCGGTGCTTGAAATCGGTTGCGGTGATGGCGAACTCCTTGTCCACCTTCACGCAGGCAGCAAAACCGGTGTCGATCTCTCGGAAGCTCAGCTTGCACATGCCCGCGCTCGCATCCCCGAGGGCACATTCATCGCTCAAGCCGGTGAGTTATTGGACCTACAGGCGACCTTCGACGTGATCATTCTGTCCGAAACACTCGACCTATCAGCAGACGTGCAACGACTGCTTGAACAACTCGCCACTGTTTCGACGCCCGCGACCCGCCTGCTTATCAATTTCCATAACAATCTTTGGCGACCGGTTTTTTCGGTTGGAGAATGGTTAAAACTTCGCGCTCCAGTTCCAGTCTCCAGCTGGCTGTCGTCACACGACGTGACCAACCTGCTTGAACTCTCGCAATGGGAAATCATCAAGCGGCAGCCACGCCTGCTGTGGCCAATCGAAACCCCCGTCCTGGCGCCTTTGCTCAACCGGTGGATCGCCCCGTTGCTTCCCTTCGGATGTCTGGCGATCTTCACCATAGCCCGGCTCCGCCCCTTGCCAGTCGCACAGCCATTGTCAGTTTCGGTTATCATCCCTGCGCGCAATGAGGCCGGCAATATTGAGTCCGCCGTGCTCCGCACGCCCGAAATGGGCATATGGACCGAACTGATCTTCGTTGAAGGCCATTCCCGCGACAATACTTGGGAGGAGATCGACCGCGTCCGCGCCGCCTACCCAGGCCGCCGCATCACCACGCTGCGCCAGACCGGCAAAGGAAAAGGCAATGCCGTGCGGGAGGGTTACGCCGTCGCCCAAGGCGATATCCTGATGATCCTTGATGCCGACCTGACCATGCCTCCCGAAGAACTTCCAAAATTTTATGACGCAATCGCCACCGGCAAGGCCGAGTTCGCCAATGGCTCTCGTCTCGTTTATCCCATGGATGAAAAGGCAATGCAGTTCCTGAATATGATCGCCAACAAGTTTTTTGGCGTGGCTTTTTCATGGCTGCTGGGACAACGCGTGAAAGACACCCTGTGCGGCACCAAAGTGCTTCGTCGCTCCCACTATCTCACCATCGCCGCGAATCGCTCCTACTTCGGCGAATTCGACCCATTTGGTGATTTCGATCTGCTCTTCGGCGCCGACAAACAGAACTTAAAAATCCGCGACATCCCGATTCGGTATCGAGAACGCACCTACGGCACCACTAACATCCAGCGCTGGCGCCATGGCCTGCTGCTTTTCCGGATGCTTGGTGTCGCCGCACGGAAACTCAAGTTTGTCTGAGCCTGCGCCCGTTCAGCCTCGATCATCATGAACGCACGCTGTCGTCGCGGATGGTTCGGGGTGCTGGCCCTGGTGCTTTGCGGACTTCACGCGTGGATGGCGGCCAGTGTCACGCGCACGTTTAGCACGACTGTAGACGAGGTTGTCCACCTTACCTCTGGTTACGCCTACTGGACCTCGCAAGATTTCCGCCTGCAGCCAGAAAACGGCAATTTCCCCCAGCGTTGGGCGGCCATTCCGCTGCTGGGGGAGGACATCCGATTCCCGGAGAAATCCGGATCAAGCTGGAAGACGGCGGATACCTGGCGCCTGGGTCACGATTTTTTCTACAATCAGGACAACGATCTGCCCTCCATGCTGGCCGCGGGACGCGCCATGATTGCGGTTCTCTCAGCGCTGCTCTGCCTGGTCGTTTATCTTTGGTCCCGTGACCTCTTCGGCTCACGCGCCGGTTGGATCGCGCTAATTCTCGCCGTCTTTTCGCCAACATTGCTAGCCCATGGCGGATTGATCACCTCCGATACGGCGGCCGCACTGGGTTTTTCGGTCGCGGTGCTCTCGTGGTGGCGGCTTCTGCATCGCCCTTCGATCGGGCGCTTCGTGGTGGCAGGGCTCTGTGTTGGTCTACTCGCCATTTCCAAATACTCCGTAGTTCTCTTTGCACCGATCTCGGTTTTACTCGCGACGATTCGCCTGACGCGCGCCCGCCCATTCAGGATTCGATTGCGACACTTGGAAATCGTTTTAACGGGCTGGAAGCGCATTCCCGCCACCCTGATGCTTCTCATCGGAACGGCCTCAATATGCGCTCTAGTCATCTGGGCCGCATACGGCTTTCGCTACAACGCCGCTCCCGCATCCGCCGCCGATGATGCCGGATTTAATCGTCCGTGGAGTGGAGTGCTTTTGGAGATCCCGCCCTCGACCACACGAATGATCTTGGCGGACGGCAGCAGCGTGGACACCGGCGAGATCAACCATGCGCCGGGCCCGCTGCAGCACATCATACGCTGGACTCGAGATCACCGCTTGCTGCCCGAAGCCTGGCTCTACGGCCTGGCTTTTGTGGAGATCAATGCACGAGGTCGGCTCGCGTATTTCGCGGGTGAATACAGCATGACCGGCTGGCGGAGTTTTTTCCCCACGGCCTTCGCGGTTAAAACCACCCTGCCCGCCTTGGGCCTGATGGTGCTTGGCGGGATCACTCTGTTGACCGCTGGCCGGCACAAACGCGTCTGGATCTACCGCCTGTCACCCTTGCTGGTTCTGCTTGCCGTTTATTGGGCATTTTCGATTCAGAGCCGTTTAAACATAGGTCATCGTCACCTGCTGCCGATTTACCCTGCGCTCTTCGTTCTGGCCTCAGGCTCCGCCCTGCTCATTCCAAACCGCAAGGCCGGCGCCGTATTGATTATCGCGTTACTCGCCTGGCATGGGCGCGAGTCGGTCGCCACCCGCCCCGATTACCTCGCGTATTTCAATCCAATCGCCGGCGGCCCCCAACAAGCACACCGGTTGTTTGTCGACAGCTCACTGGACTGGGGCCAGGACCTGCCTCGGCTCAGGGAGTGGCTTGAGCGCAATGCGCAGGGGGAAAAAGTGTTTCTGTCTTACTTCGGAAGCGGCAGCCCTAAACACGAAGGTATCGATCAGGCCGTGCGCATTGGTGATGGATATTTCGACTGGTATTCACGGCCTACGCCGCCCCCTCTGAGCGGCGGGACTTATTGCATCAGCGCCACCATGTTCAGGCGCGTTTACACGCATGTGCGAGGTCCTTGGTCAGCCAGCTACGAAAATACCTACCAACGGATGCTGAAATGGCTCCGTCATGTGAACTCACGCGCTGCCGGAGCACCCATTACCGATCTTGATGGCACACTGCTGACCCCGGACGTCGTCAAAGATAAACTTATGATCGGAGAACACCTGATGTTCGGCCGTCTGTGTCATTTTCTCCAACTGCGCGAACCCGACGCCCGAGCCGGCCACTCCTTTTTAATTTACCGCCTTAGCGATAATGAGGTCGCCCTGGCCCTCACGGCACCATTGCCGGTTCTGAACGCTCGCTTGATGGAGCTTCAGAATAAACAGTAACCGGTTGACCCGGCGGGATGACTGCTTTCGTTTGCTCATCCGCCTTGATCTCAACCACGCGGCTAATGCGTAGAAGCTTTGAGCCGAGACTCCGCTCAACCAGCGGTTCCAGCACAAACGACGGAGGCAGCTCGGTCCGGGGATCCAGAACAAACGCCCCTCCCGGACCAGTAGGCCGATAATACTGGAAAGCCAAAACCTCTTGAAAGGTGCCCGCCTTCATATGGAACGAAATTCCCGAGGCCCGCTGGGTTGCGTAGTTGAAGGACAGTGCCGCGGTTTTTTGAAGGAACCAGTTCAAGGCCGTC